>JBGSUF010000062.1:0-3337 GCA_041736285.1 Hyphomonadaceae bacterium
CGCGGCCATCCTGTTTGCCGTCGCCTGGGCCGGCCTGACCTTCGCTGGCAATCACCTTCTGTCGGCGAGCGTCGGCACCGCCCTGCCCTATTTCGCGCTTGCTCTGGCGGCCGCCATCGGCCTTCGCGCCGCTGACAGCTATCATCATGTCAAGTCACGCTCGGCCGTCGAACACGTGCTGCGCGTCATGCTCGCCTCGGGCATCGCGCTGCTCGTCGCCGCCATCCCCGTGATTTCGCTGGCCGCGCCCGGCTCCGCCGCGACGCTGGGCTGGACCGGCCTTGCCCTGTGGCTCTCGACCACCGCTTTCCACGCCCACTACAAGGCCCTGCTCGGCTTTCTCCAGCGCAGCGGACGCCTGTCGGAAACCGTCGTCATCGTTGGCGCGACGCCCAACGCCCTGCGGCTGATCGAGCGCAATGCCGAAACCCGGGAACTCAACATTGTCGGCATTTTCGACGACCGGCTGGAGCGCGCGCCCAAATCCCTCGGCGGCGTCCCGCTTCTTGGCCGCCTCGACGATCTGATGGCCTGGGACGCGCTGCCGCGCATCGACCGCATCGTCGTCACAGTGACGTCGGAGGCGCGGGGCCGCGTCCGCATGCTGATCGACCGGCTGCGCTACCTGCCCAACCGCGTCATCCTCCTGCTTGACCTTGAAGGCTTCGATCCGGAGACCGAAACCCTCGCACAGATCGCCGACGCGCCGGCCGCCTTCGTGTCCGGCGCGCCGCAGGATGTCCGCCGTGCTCTCGTCAAGCGGGCCAGCGACCTCGTTTTGGCATCCCTTCTGGTGGTCATCTTTGCGCCCGTCATGCTGGGCTGCGCCATCGCCATCCGCCTCGACGGCCCCGGCCCGATCTTCTTCCGCCAGAAGCGCCACGGCTTCAACAACGAGATCATTTCCGTCTGGAAGTTCCGCTCGATGCAGCACGATCCGGCCGCCGCCAACCGGATGACCGCGCAGACCACCGCCAATGATCCCCGCGTCACCCGCGTCGGTCGCATCCTGCGGGCGACCTCGCTTGATGAATTGCCTCAGCTTTTCAACGTCATCATGGGCGGAATGTCCCTCGTCGGCCCGCGTCCCCACGCCATCGGCATGACCGCCGAGACCACTGAAGTCCATGACATCGTGTCCGACTATGCCCACCGTCACCGCGTCAAGCCTGGCCTCACCGGATGGGCGCAGATCAACGGCTCGCGTGGCCCGGTCCATGCGCGCGAGGAAGTGCGCGAGCGCGTCCGCCTCGACCTCGAATACATCAACCGTTCTTCGCTCTGGCTTGATCTGTACATTTTGGCTATGACCGCGCCTTGCCTTCTCGGCGATGCGAAACGGCAGCGTTGAGCTGAGAAGGGGTAAGGATGCCAGAGATTCTATTGACCGAACGGGCAGACATAATTTCAGCGGCGCTGATCGACGACGAGACCCTGAGCGCGTCGGGTGTCGGCGGCACGCCGGTCTTCTCCATCTGCATCCCGACCTATCGCGACGACGCGGCGCCGCTCATCCGGGCGTTGTCGGCGCTGGAGGACGCCGAGCGCGCCGAGATCGTGCTGTTCGACGATGGCTCCGGCGAACCGCTTCAGACCCGTGCGAACGTCGATGCGCTCGGTCAGTTTCCCGGCCGCTACCGCCTCGTCACCGCCGCCCGCAATGCCGGACGATCAAACGCCCGCAACCGCCTGACCGCTCTGGCCACGACAGACTGGCTGTTATTCCTCGACGCGGACATGCTCCCCGATGACGGGCGTTTCGTCAGCCGTTACCTCACCGCCATCCGCGAGGCCGACGGCCCGAGCCTGATCGTCGGGGGCTTCACCCTCGAACAGACCCGCCGCACCCGCTTCACCGCGCTGCATTATGCCCAGTCGGCCATGTCCGAATGCGTCAGCGCCGAACGCCGCGCCGAGGATCCCGGCCGATACACCTTCACCAGCAATCTCCTCGTCCACCGCGAAATCATGACCCTCGTTCCCTTCGACCCGGCCTTCACCGGCTGGGGCTGGGAGGATGTCGAGTGGGGCCTTCGCGTCGCCGGCCGCTATCCCGTGCGCCACATCGAAAACACCGCCAGCCATCTCGGCCTGTCGCTGACCAGCCAGTTGGTGAAGCGTTTCGAGACCTCTGCGGAAAACTTCCTCCTGCTGATGGCTCGCCACCCCGAGGCCGCAGACCGCATGCCGCTTGCCCGGATGACGCGCTTTTTCGCCCGCACGCCCGGCAATGGCCTGACGCGGGCGGTGTGTCGTTTCCTCGCGAGCGACCCGGTCGGCATCATTCCGATGCCGGCGCGACTGTTCGGGCTGAAATCCCTGCGCGCTGCCGCCTATGGCCGTGCCCTGCGCCGCAGCACCGAGGGGGTGACGCGATGACCATTGCCGCCAACATCCTCATCAAGCCTTATTCTCCGGACCGCTCCTTCGGCGCGCGGCTGACCCGGCGGATCATCCAGTGGCGGCGGGCCAAACCGCTCGACAAGCCGGTCAACGGCCCGGTGGTCTCGTTCAGCTTCGACGATTTCCCGCGCTCGGCCGCTCACACCGGCGCGCGCATCATCGAGTCCGTCGGCGGACGCGCGACCTTCTACGCCTGCACCGGCCTGTCGGGCACCAGCAACCACATGGGCGACATCTTCCTTCCCGAAGACCTGCACCGCCTCAACGCGGCCGGGCATGAGATCGGCGCTCATTCGGACGGCCATGTCGACATGTTCAAGGCCGATCCGGACGCCGCACTCGCCGACATCACCACCAACATCTCAACCCTGCGCCTGATGGGCCATCACGCCCCCGTTGACCAGTTCGCCTACCCTTACGGCGAGACGATCGGCGTGCTCAAGCGCCGCCTTGTGGACCGGTTCGCCGCCGCACGCGGCATCCTGCCCGGCATCAACGCTCAGGGCAGCGACCTGATGCAGCTTCGCGCCGTGGAAATCGGCGATTCCGAGTGGATGATGCAGCGTGCAACGCGGCTTCTGGACGCCTGCATCGCCTCGTCCGGCTGGCTGATCTTCTTCACCCATGACGTGCGCGAGCGGCCGTCGGGTTTCGGCATTTCCCCCGCGGCGCTCGAACATCTCGCCCAGCTTGCCCGTGACCGCGGCGCGCGCATCCTCCCCGTCGGACAGGCCATCGCTTGACGCCATCATCAGCCCCTGTCCTCTCCGTCATCATCCCGACCCTGCGCCGACCCGCAGGCCTCGATGGGGCTGTGCGCAGCGTCTTCGCGCAGGATCTCTGCACCCTTCCCGGCCCGGTCCAGCTCATCATCGCCGACAATGACCCGGCCGGCTCGGCGCTCGAACAGGCCAGCGCGCTCGCCGGCGCCGCC
>JBGSUF010000119.1:0-1567 GCA_041736285.1 Hyphomonadaceae bacterium
GCCCGGCTGGCCGCCGCCGGAGACCTGATCGCCGTGGCTGGCGGCGGTGACACGGTGGCCGCGCTCAACCATGCGGGCGTTGCCGACGACTTCACGTTCGTCTCCACCGCTGGCGGCGCGTTTCTTGAATGGATGGAAGGCAAGCCATTGCCGGGCGTTGAGGCGCTCAGGCCGTGATTGAAAGCATAACAAGGGGACCAGAGGGACACATGACCAATCCACAAATGACCGAACAGGTGGCGTCCGGCCACGGCTTCATTGCGGCGCTCGACCAGTCGGGCGGATCGACCCCGAAGGCGCTGGGCCTTTACGGCGTCGAGGAAAGCGCCTGGTCCACCGAGGAGGAGATGTACGGCCTGATCCACGACATGCGCGCGCGGATCATCAGGTCACCGGCCTTCAGCGGCGACAAGGTGATCGGCGCCATCCTGTTCGAGCGCACCATGGACGGCCAGATCGACGGCGTCCCGACCGCGCGTTACCTGTGGGAGGCGCGCCATGTCGTCCCCTTCCTCAAGGTTGACAAGGGCCTCGCCGATGAGGCCAACGGCGCCCAGTCCATGAAGGCGATGCCGGACCTGGACGCCCTTCTGTCGCGGGCGGTGGAGCACGGTATTTTCGGCACCAAGATGCGTTCGGTCATCAATGCGGCCAACCCTGAAGGCATTGCCGACGTGGTCGCCCAGCAATTCGCCGTCGGGCAGCAAATCCTCGCCCACGGCCTTGTGCCGATCATCGAGCCGGAGGTGACGATCAGCATTGCCGACAAGACCGAAGCCGAAGCCATCCTGCGCGATGAAATCCTCAACGCGCTGGATCATATGCCCGGCGATGCGCGTGTCATGCTGAAGCTGACCCTGCCGAATGTCGCCAATTTCTACGAACCGCTGGTCCGACATCCGCGCGTGATGCGCGTCGTCGCCCTGTCGGGTGGCTACGCGCGCGATGTCGCCAACCGTATGCTGGCGCAGAACACCGGTATCATCGCCAGTTTCTCGCGCGCGCTCACCGAGGGCCTCTCGGCGCAACAGGCCGACGCGGAGTTCGACACCGTGCTGGCGGCCACGATCGACGCCATTTACGAAGCATCGAAGTCCGGCTGACCCCAAGCTGCGGCAATCACAAAATCAGATGGCGGGACACGGCGTTCCCGCCATTTTTTTGCGCCGGGCGCCTCCCATCTGAACGTCTCACACAATGCAAAGACCCGAGGAGACTTCGATGAAATGCCCGGTGGACAATGAGACTCTGGTGGTTGCCGACCGCAATGGCGTGGAAATCGACTATTGTCCCAAATGTCGCGGCGTCTGGCTGGACCGCGGCGAACTCGACAAGATCATCGACCGCGCCAGCGAGGCCTATGGCGCCGTCGCCCCTGCCACATGGGCAGGTCGCGGCGACCCTCACGGCGATGGCAGCGACTTTGGAGAGAGGGGAGAGCGCGGAGAACGCGGCGAGAGGGGAGAGCGCGGAGAACGCGGCGAGAGGGGAGAGCGCGGGGAGAGAGGCGAGCGCGGTGAAGGCGGCGCCGTCCGCGGGCGCAGGTCTGGCGGATTCCTCGGCGATT
>JBGSUF010000126.1:0-3120 GCA_041736285.1 Hyphomonadaceae bacterium
AGGGCGATGGCCGTCGCCACCTTGCGGCTCGTGGGCTGGCGGCTGGCGGGCTGGCGGCTGGCGGTTGAATGGCCCGCGGGTGAACGATGGTGCGTGCGATCAGCTTCGGTCATGTGCGTCCCCTGTGTGTGTTGCTGCAGGTTAACCCGTTCCTTGGATCGTGTCTGCTGCAGGCGGAGCTTCAGGCCGGGCATATGAAGCGGGCCTGAACAGGAGATGGCATCAACCGGACGTAGAGGGGCGAGGTTTCCGCTTTCCCCAGCGTCATGCCTTACGCGCCCGGCAAGTCTCGCCTATCTGAAGGACGAATAGGGCGGCGATGGCCTTTGGTCAGGCGCGGCCCCCACGGGAAAAAACGTCACACGGAGAAGGCTGCATGTCGTCTGTATCACCGCTTTTCGAACCGATCCGCATTGGCACCCTCGAACTGAAGAACCGGATCGTGATGGCGCCGATGACCCGTTCCAAGTCGCCGGGCGGCGTGCCGGGCGCGAATGTCGCGTCTTATTATTCGCGGCGGGCGGCGGCGGACGTCGGCTTCATCCTGACCGAGGGGACGGTGGTGGGCCGTCTCGGCGGGAACAATGACCGGGGCGTGCCGAATTTCTTCGAGCCGGACTCGCTGGCCGGATGGGGCAATGTGGCGCGTGAGGTTCACGCGGTGGGCGGGAAGATCTCGCCGCAGCTCTGGCATCAGGGCATGATGCGCAAGCCCGGGACGGGGCCGTTCCCGGACGCGCCGACCGACAGCCCCTCGGGCATCACCCACAGCGGCAAGCAGGTGATGGAAGCGCCGACGACGAAGGATGTGGAGGACATGATCGCCGCCTTCGTGACGGCAGCGGGCGAGGCCAAGCGGCTCGGCTTTGACAGCGTCCAGTTCCACGGCGCGCACGGCTATCTGATCGACGAATTCTTCTGGCCGGTGATGAACCATCGCGATGACAGGTTTGGCGGGCCGACACTGGCGGAGCGGGCGCGGTTTGCGGCCGAGATCATCTCTGAAACGCGCCGCGTCGTTGGTCCGGATTTTGTGCTGTCGCTGCGCATTTCGCAGTGGAAACAGCAGGATTATGAGGCCCGCCTCGCGCAGACGCCGCAGGAGCTGGAATCCTTCCTCAGCGTCCTGTCCGAGGCCGGGGTCGACATTTTCGACTGCTCCCAGCGCCGCTTCTGGGAACCGGAATTCCCCGAAATCGACGGCGAAAAGGGCCTGAATTTTGCCGGCTGGACCAAGAAGCTGACCGGCAAGCCGACCATCACCGTCGGCTCGGTGGGCCTGTCGTCGGACTTTGTCGGGGCCTTCCGCGGCGAAAACTCGAAGGCGCGGCCCTTGTCGGAACTGGTGGAGCGGCTGGAGCGGGGAGAGTTTGACCTCGTCGCCGTGGGCCGGGCCATCCTGCAGGACCCGCACTGGGCACAGAAGGTGAAAGAAGGCCGGACAAGCGAGCTGATGGATTATGACGCAGCCTCGCTCGCGACGCTGAGCTGACGCGATCTGGACCGGCGAGGCGCGCTGTGGTGATCCGCGGCGCGCTGTGCGGCGTAGGACGTCACAACAGGGAGCTTTACCCATGACCTTCGCCCGCCTCGCCATGCCTTTCGCCCTCGCGACAACATTGACGGCTTGCGCAAGCCAGCAAGTCACTGATTTTGCGGGCACCGATCCCAGTTTCAGGCTGGAGGAATACTTTGCAGGCGAAACCGTCGCCTATGGCGTGTTCGAGGATCGTTTTCACAAGCTGCGCCGGACCTTCAAGGTGACGATGACGGGGACAATCGAGGGTTCGACGCTGACCCTCGACGAGCGGTTTGTCTACAATGACGGCGAACTTGATACGCGCGTCTGGACCATCGAAATCCTTGGCGACGGGATTTATCGCGGCACCGCCAATGATGTGCCGGGCTTTGCCGAGGGCCGGGCTGTGGGTAATGCCTTCAACTGGAAATACAAAGTCGACCTGAAGGTCGGCGGCGATGTCTGGCGCGTCGGTTTCAATGACTGGATGTATCTGCTCGACGATGATGTCGTGCTCAACCGGGCGTATGTGACCCGCTATGGCATCGAAATCGGCGAGGTCACGATCGCGTTCAAGAAGCCGTGAACCGGGCGGCGGACCTGCTTGGCAGGCTTGCGCCGGATGGGCTGGGCTGACATTCAGGGGGCCTGAAGCGAGCAGGTGTCCCCCGATCATGATGCGATCATTGTCAGATTTCCTTGGTGCAGCATTGCTGGCGACGCTCCTTGTCGGCGGCGCGCAGGCAACGCCGCGCATGGACGGGCCTGAAATCCTCGTGCTGAATTTCACAGCGGACTGGTGCCCCAATTGCCAGATCATGGAACCGCGCATGAACGCCGTCTTCCCGGAGTTCGGGACGCGTATCGAGCGGGTCGATCTCGACTTCACCGCGACGCGGACGGGCACGGAACTGGAGGCGGTGCAGACCTTTTCGGGCGCGATCAAGCGGCTGGATGAGGCGCAGGCGGCGTATCTCTGGGAGTATTATGCCGGGGTGACGGGCGTGGCCGTTCTGGTGGCGGCCGATTCCGGTGAGCCGCTTTCATGCATCACGCGCGTGGTCAGCGAAGACATGATCCGCGATCAGATCGCGTTCGATCTGGTGCGCGTGAGCCAGCTTGAGCCGGGAGAGCGTTACCGCGAAGGCGACGTGCCGCCCCACTGCCCGTGACCTCTGCGGCCTTCATGACGATTTGCTAACGCGACGCGGACGGGTCTGTTGTGGTGAGATGATCGCATTCAGGCGGCCGTCGGAGAGATCAACATGGAGCGGCTGCGGGCAACTCTGCCGGTTATGGCGGCGCTGGCAGGGCATTGCGTGCTGCTGATCGGAGCGGTGACGCTGGTGCGGGGACGTGCCCCGGTCGCTGAGCTTTCCGACGTGATCGTGGTGGAGATCACCGAAATTCCGAGGGTCGAGACGGTTGGGCCGCCGCCCGAACCAGAGCCAGAGCCAGAACCAGACCCTGTGCCAGAGCCTGAGCCGACTGTGCCCCGGCCCCCGCCGGAGACGGCAACGGCGTCGGATCAGGTGAGGCAGGCGGTGGAAGCGCAAACGCCCCCCGATCCGGATGCGCCGGGCGGGGAGAGCGGGCGCGGC
>JBGSUF010000127.1:0-9152 GCA_041736285.1 Hyphomonadaceae bacterium
CCCGCACCCAGTGGGGCACCGCCCGCGCCAACATCGCCAACCTCGTGCTGGGCGTGACCGACGGCTTCGCCCGCACGCTGGAACTGGTGGGCGTCGGTTACCGTGCGCAGATGCAGGGCCCCGATCTCAAGCTGGCGCTCGGCTATAGCCACGATGTGGTCTATAAGGCTCCGCAGGGCATCACCCTAGCGTCGTCCAAGCCGACGGAAGTGGTGGTGTCTGGCGCTGACAAGCAGGTTGTCGGCCAGGTCGCCTCGGAAATCCGCGCCTATCGTCCGCCTGAGCCTTACAAGGGCAAGGGCATCCGCTACCAGGGCGAATTCGTTCGCCGCAAGGAAGGCAAGAAGAAGTAACGGTCATGAAGAGCGAACGCGAAAAAGCACTCCGCCGCGCACAGCGTGTCCGCACCCGTCTTCGCCAGCAGGCGAACGGTCGTCCGCGCCTGTCCATTGTCCGGTCGCACAAGAATATTGCTGTGCAGCTGATCGACGACGAGAAGGGCGTAACGGTCGCGGCCGCCTCGACGCTCGAGAAGGACTTCCGCGATCAGAACAAGACCGGAAGTTCGACCGAAGCAGCGGCCGCCATCGGCAAGCTGATCGCCGAACGGGCGAAAGCTGCCGGCGTCGAGACCGTGGTGTTCGACCGCGGTCCGTATATTTTCCATGGCCGCGTCAAGGCGCTCGCCGAAGCCGCCCGCGAGGGCGGGCTGAAGTTCTAGGGAGACGTTGATGTCCGATCAGATGCAGACCGGCAACACTGACCGCGGCGAACGCGGTGAGCGTGGCCGTGGCCGGGGCCGGGGCCGGGATGGCAACGACAACCGTCGTGGCCGTGACGAGGAACCGTCCGAGTTCGTCGACAAGCTCGTTGCGATCAACCGCGTCGCCAAGACGGTGAAGGGCGGCAAGAACTTCGGTTTCGCCGCACTCGTCGTGGTCGGTGACGGCAAGGGTCGCGCCGGTTTTGGCAAGGGCAAGGCCCGCGAGGTTCCCGAGGCGATCCGCAAGGCGACCGAGGAAGCCAAGCGCAACCTCATCCGCGTGCCGCTTCGCGAAGGTCGCACGCTGCATCATGACGGCCGCGGTCATCATGGCGCCGGCAAGGTCGTTCTGCGCGCCGCCCCTCCTGGCACTGGCGTTATCGCGGGCGGCCCGATGCGCGCCGTGATGGAAGCGCTGGGCGTTCAGGATGTCGTCGGCAAGTCGCTCGGCACCTCCAACCCGTACAACATGGTTCGCGCAACGTTCGACGCGCTGAAGCTTCAGACCAACCCGCGTCAGGTCGCCAGCAAGCGCGGCCTGAAAGTGCAGGACATTGTCGGCCGCCGCGCCGATGGTGCATCTGAGGCCGGCGTGACGGAAGCCGGCTCGGCCGACGCATAACCGAGACAGACAGGCAGAAGGACAAACGTCATGGCGAAAAATACAATGATTACCGTGCGCCAGACCGGCAGCCCGATCCGCCGCGACAAGGTTCAGCGCAACACGCTGATCGGTCTTGGGCTGAACAAGGTGGGCCGCGTCCGCACGCTTGAGGACACCCCCTCCGTTCGCGGAATGGTGGCCAAGGTGGCTCACATGGTGGAAATCGTCGAGGACAAGGCCTGAGCGGCTGACCTCGAACGGACTGCGCACACCGCGCAACCGGTTTTGAACGGCCCACGGAAAGGGCAAGGAAAATGAAACTCAACGAAATTTCCGATCTTCCCGGCGCAACGCACAACACCAAGCGCGTTGGTCGCGGTGTCGGCTCCGGCAAGGGCAAGACTGCCGGCCGCGGCGTGAAAGGCCAGAAGGCCCGCTCCGGCGTGGCGCTGAACGGCTTCGAGGGCGGCCAGATGCCGATCTACATGCGACTTCCCAAGCGCGGCTTCACCATGCGTGGGCGCAAGCAGTATTCCGAAGTGAACCTGCACCGCATCGCCGAGGCGATCGAGCTTGGCAAGCTGGACGCGTCGGGCGTGACGGAAGAGACGCTGGTGTCTTCGGGCGTGGTGCGCCGCGTCAAGGACGGCATTCGCCTCCTGGCGCGTGGCGACGCACCGAAAAAGCTGAACATCACCGTGACGGGCGCGTCGAAAGCCGCCATTGATGCGGTTGAAAAGGCGGGCGGAAAGGTCACGGTCACCGGACAATCGCAAGGCGAAAGCGCCTGAGCTGTTCAAAACCGGTTTTTGCCCCTTCACAAATGACTGTTCGCCGCCGATCTTGGCGGCGAACGTGTATCAGGGAGTAGCCTCGTGGCCTCAGCAGCGGAACAACTCGCGAAGAATGTCAACTTTTCGACGTTTTCGAAGGCGAAGGAACTCCAGAGCCGGATCTGGTTCACCCTCCTTGCGCTGGTCGTTTATCGACTCGGCACATTCATTCCGATCCCCGGCCTGAACCCGGACGCTTATGCCAGCCTGTTCCAGGGGCAGGCGACGGGCCTTCTGGGCAATCTCAACATGCTGGCCGGCGGCGCCGTCGAGCGGATGGCGATTTTCGCGCTCAACGTGATGCCCTACATCTCGGCGTCCATCATCATCCAGCTCATGACGACGGCCTCGCCGACGCTTGAACGGCTGAAGAAAGAGGGCGAGACGGGCCGCAAGCAGATCAACCAGTACACACGTTACCTGACGCTGGCGTTTGCGCTGGTGCAGTCGTTCGGCATCTCGATGGGCCTGCAGACGGCCAAGCTCGATTCGGTCGCGCCGTGGTTCTTCACGTTGACAACGGTGGTGACGCTGACCGGCGGCACCATATTCCTGATGTGGCTCGGCGAACAGATCACCGCGCGCGGCGTCGGCAACGGGATTTCGCTGCTGATCTTTGCAGGCATCGTGGCGGAACTGCCGAAAGTGATCTTTCAGCTTCTCGCGCAGGCCCAGACAGAGTCGATTTCCATCCTGCTTATCCTGGCCATCCTCGTGATCGCCGTCGCGCTGGTGGTGTTCATTGTCTTCATGGAGCGATCGCAGCGCCGCCTGCTGGTGCAGTATCCCAAGCGCCAGGTCGGCAACCAGATGATGCAGGGGCAGAACTCGTTCCTGCCGCTGAAGCTGAACACGTCGGGCGTCATCCCGCCGATTTTCGCCTCCTCGCTCCTGCTGCTTCCGGCGACGCTTGCCAATTTCGGTGCGCAGGGCGGTGACGGCGGCGTGCTGACGATGATTGCGGGCATGTTCGGACCCGGCAGGCCCGTGTTCATGATGACCTATGCCTTCCTGATCATCTTCTTTGCGTTCTTCTACACGTCGATCGTCTTCAACCCGCAGGAAACGGCGGAGAACCTGAAGAAATATGGCGGCTTCCTGCCGGGCATCCGTCCTGGCGAGCGCACGGCCGAGTATCTCGACTTCGTGCTGACGCGCCTGACGGTCATCGGGGCCATATATCTGACCTTTGTCTGTCTTCTCCCGGAAGTCTTGAGGGCGTTCTATGCGATACCCTTCTATCTGGGGGGGACCTCGCTGCTGATTGTGGTCTCGGTGACCATGGATACGGTGACGCAGGTGCAATCACACCTGATCGCCCACCAGTATGAGGGGATGATCCGGAAATCGAAACTCGGGGCAAAGAAAAGATGAATCTGATCCTGTTTGGACCGCCGGCGGCCGGGAAGGGCACGCAGGCCAAGCGCCTGGTAAGCGAGCGTGGTTTCATCCAGCTCTCAACGGGCGACATGCTGCGCGCCGCCCGCGCGTCGGGGTCTGAACTGGGTCACCGCGTTTCGAAGATCATGGATGAGGGCGGGCTGGTCTCCGACGAGATCGTCATCGCGCTGATCGACGAGCAGCTGGAGCAGCAGTCCGGCGCGCCGGGCTTCATCTTTGACGGCTTCCCGCGCACAGTCGGCCAGGCCGAGGCGCTGGATGCCGCGCTGCTGGCCCGCGGGCAGGGTGTGGATGTGGTCATCCGCCTCGTCGTCGATGAGGAAGCCCTGATGACGCGGGTGACGCAACGCTTCGCCGAGCAGAACCGCAAGGACGACAATCCGGCGACCTTCGCGACACGGCTGGAAAAATACAATGCCGACACCGCGCCGCTCGTGCCGATCTATGCCGACAGGGGCATACTGCGCGAGGTGGATGGCATGAAGGACATCGACACGGTCGCGCGGGAAATCGATCACGCGCTGGCCCGCGTTGAAGCCTGATCCAGATGTTGGATAGTCGTTAAAGAAACGGTGTGGCGCGGCATTATCATCATTGACCTTCCGGTTTGACCGGCTATAACACCCGACTTCGTTATGAAGAGTTTGACCAGCTGCGCCGACGGCGTGTTCCGCCCGGCGGCAGCTGTGCTTTGATCGTCTTGAGGAGAGTTGTCCTTGGCCCGCATCGCTGGCGTGAATATTCCGACCAACAAGCGCGTGGTTATCGCGCTGAGCTACATCCATGGCATCGGTCCCGCCATGGCCAGGGAAATCGTCGGCAAGGTGGGCATTGAAAGCCACCGCCGGGTTGCCGATCTGTCGGACGCGGAGATCATCCAGATCCGCGAAACGATCGACCGCGACTATATGGTGGAAGGCGACCTTCGTCGCGACACCGCGATGAACATCAAGCGCCTGATGGACCTTGGCTGCTACCGGGGGCTTCGTCACCGCAAGGGCCTGCCGGTCCGCGGCCAGCGCACGCACACCAATGCCCGCACCCGCAAGGGCCCGGCAAAGCCGATCGCCGGCAAGAAGAAATAGGATCTGACCGATGGCCCGCGACACAAAGCGCATCACCCGCCGCGAACGCAAGAACATCACGTCGGGCGTTGCCCATGTGAACTCTTCGTTCAACAACACCATCATCACCATCGCCGACGCGCAGGGTAACGCCATTTCGTGGTCTTCGGCCGGCACGATGGGCTTCAAGGGCTCGCGCAAGTCGACCCCTTACGCCGCCCAGGTCGCCGCTGAGGACGCCGCGCGCAAGGCGATGGAACACGGCATGAAGACCATTGAGGTGAATGTCCGTGGTCCGGGTTCGGGCCGTGAGTCGGCGCTGCGGGCGCTGCAGGCTGCAGGCTTCACGATCACCTCGATCCGTGACACCACACCGATCCCCCACAATGGCTGCCGCCCGCCGAAGCGCCGCCGCGTCTGACCCGGCGATTTCAGCATTCGGTGGTCCGCCGACCGACACAAGAAAAAGACAACGCCCCCTGAAGGAGCGCCCCGCCCATGGCCGCAGATCACGCCAACGTCAACGACAAGAATTGGAAACAGCTCATCCGTCCGAACCGCCCGGAAGTGGTTCACGGTTTTGACCGCACGCGCCGCGCCACGCTCGTCATCGAGCCGCTTGAGCGTGGATACGGCTCGACGCTGGGCAATGCGCTGCGCCGGGTTCTTTTGTCCTCGCTCCAGGGTGCGGCCATCATCGGCGTGCAGATTGACGGCGTTGTGCATGAATTCACCTCCATTCCGGGCGTGCGCGAGGATGTGACCAACATCATCCTGAACCTCAAGCAGGTCGCGATCCGCATGGTTTCGGACACTCCCAAGCGTCTGGTCCTCAAGGCGACCGGTCCGGGCGAAGTTCGCGCCGGCCAGATTGAAACGCCGGGCGACGCGCAGATCCTGAACCCTGATCTTGCGCTGATGACGCTGGAAGACGGCGCCGAAGTGCGGATGGAATTCACCGTTCAGACCGGCAAGGGCTATGTCCCGGCCGATCGCCACCGTCCGGAAGATGCGCCGATCGGCTATATCCCGGTCGATGCGATCTACTCACCGGTTCGCCGCGTCGGCTTCCATGTCGAGGACACGCGCGAAGGTCAGGTGCTGGACTATGACAAGCTGAGCCTCGACGTCGAAACCGATGGTTCGGTGACGCCGGAAGACGCTGTGGCCTACGCCGCCCGCATCCTGCAGGACCAGCTTCGCATCTTCATCACGTTCGAAGAGCCGACCATCGAGTCGAAGAAGGAAGACGAGCCGGAGCTTGGCTTCAACCCCGTCCTCCTGAAGAAGGTGGACGAGCTGGAATTGTCTGTTCGGTCGGCCAACTGCCTGAAGAACGACAACATTGTCTACATCGGCGACCTGATCCAGAAGTCGGAGGCGGAGATGCTCCGCACGCCGAACTTCGGTCGCAAGTCGCTGAACGAAATCAAGGAAGTGCTGAGCGGGCTTGGCCTGCATCTCGGCATGGAAGTGCAGAGCTGGCCGCCGGATGATATTGAAGCCCTGGCCAAAAAACACGAGGATCTCCTGTAGGGGCGGCCCTTCAGGATTGGAGAGACAGACATGCGTCACGGACACGGTCACCGCAAACTCAACCGCACATCTTCGCACCGCAAGGCGATGTTTGCGAACATGGCATCTTCGCTCATTCGCCACGAGCAGATCGTGACGACGCTCCCGAAGGCGAAGGAGCTTGCCCCGATCATGGACAAGCTGGTGACGCTTGCCAAGAAGGGCGATCTGGCCTCGCGTCGCCGCGCCATCGCGCAGATCCGCGACGAGATCATGGTCCGCAAGCTGTTCGACACGCTTGGTGGTCGCTACACCGAACGCAATGGCGGCTATACCCGCGTGCTGAAGGCGGGCTTCCGTCACGGTGACAATGCGCCGATGGCTGTGATTGAACTCGTCGATCGCGATCCGGCGGCCAAGGGCGCTGAAGACCGCGCGCGTCACGAAGCGGAAATGGAAGCGATGGACGCCTGAGCGTGTCGGCTCTGTCCTGACGTTTCAGTCGACCACATGCAGACTTCAGGGCGGCCCGTCATTCGGGTCGCCCTTTTCGTTGGCTCTCACGCATTGCTGAAATGTTACCGCGCAAGTGCTTGATCTTGCGAAGATTGCGGCAATGATGCGCGTCGGTGGGGCTCCGGCGTATGGACACGCAGACATGATGAGACGTTTTGCGAGATTTGCAGCTGTGTTCGCGCTGGCGGTCGGCATAGCCGCGGTGAGTTTCATGGTGCCCGGACAGGCGCAGGGCTGGCCGTTTGGGGATGGTTCGGGGTTTGCTGCGCCCGGTGACGCGACGGCCGAGGAAACGGCGGCAGATGGACGTCAGCTGCCCGAGAGCCAGGCCGAGATGTCGCTCTCCTTTGCGCCGCTGGTGCGCCGGGCCGCGCCGGCCGTGGTCAATGTCTACACCGAGCGGGTTGTGCAGCAGGCGGTGTCTCCGCTCGCGCAGGATCCGGTGTTTCGCGAGCTTTTCGGCGGCGGGGCAACGCGGCCACGCGTGCAGGGGTCGCTCGGCTCGGGTGTCATCGTGTCGGCCGATGGGGTGATCGTGACGAATGCCCATGTCGTGAGCGGGGCGACCAGCCTGCGGGTTGTCCTGTCCGACCGGCGGGAATTTGACGCCGAACTCGTGCTGGCGGATGAGCGGGTGGACCTCGCCGTTCTGCGAATCGATACGGGCGGTGAGGCGCTGCCGACGCTGACATATGCTGACACACGCGACATTGCGGTCGGCGATCTGGTGCTGGCCATCGGCAATCCGTTCGGCGTCGGGCAGACGGTAACGAGCGGCATTGTGTCGGCCACGGCACGCACCGATGTCGGCATCAACGACTATGCGTTCTTCATCCAGACCGATGCGGCGATCAATCCGGGCAATTCAGGCGGCGCGCTGGTGTCGATGGGCGGCGAACTGATCGGGGTGAACACGGCGATCTTCTCGCGGTCGGGCGGCTCGAACGGGATCGGCTTTGCGATCCCGGCGGAAATGGTCCGGCGTGTGGTCGATGCGGCTGTCAATGACGGCCGGATCGTGCGGCCCTGGCTCGGCCTCAAGGGACAGGCCGTGACGGCCGATATCGCGCGCAGCCTCGATCTGGCGCGGCCGGTCGGCGTGATCGTGACCGACATCTTCCCGGCCGGTCCCGCCGAGGCGGCCGGTCTGCAGCGCGGTGACCTGATCACGGCGATTGACGGGCGTGAGGTGTTTGACGAACGCGGGCTGAAATTCCTCGCCGCGACGCTGTCTCCGGGTGAGGCGGTCACGCTGGATGTGCGCCGCTCGGGAAATTCGCGGCGGGTGGAACTGATGCTGGCGTCACCGCCGGGCGCGACGGAGGCTGAGCTTCAGGTTCTGGACGGCCCGCATCCGCTTTCCGGCACTGAGGTCGCAGCACTCTCGCCGGCGCTGGCCGAGGAGATGGGCCGCGACCCGTTCCAGAGCGGCCTTCTGGTGACACGCATGGCGCGGCGCTCGATTGCCTGGTCCCTCGGGGTGCGGCCGGGCGATGTTCTGGTGCAGGTCAATGGTGAGGGCGTCGAGACGCTGGAAGATCTGCAGGATGTGTTGACGGCGAATGCCGGCGAGCGCGTCTGGCAGGTCATGGTTGACCGCAATGGCCGAAGGCTGACGCTCAACGCCCGGTTCTGACGCTGTGGCCGCGGGCGCGTCTGGCTGCGGATTGGCGCAGGGGTCTGGCGGTGAGGTGATTTCACGCGTCGACACTTTGTTCATGCCTTCAGGCTGTTTCCGCGCGATCCGATGTTCATCATGAGCTTGGAAGGGGCTGCGGACTGGGATAGGGCAGGTGGCATGGGTCCACTTTTTGAATCTGCGGGTCTGGGCGCTGGCGCGCCGCAACCGCTGGCTGACCGCTTGCGTCCGCAGGCTTTGTCGGAAGTGGTCGGGCAGGATCATCTGGTCGGCGAAGGCGGGACGATGACGCGCATGCTGGCGGCGGGCAAGCTGGCGTCCATCATCCTGTGGGGGCCGCCGGGGGTTGGCAAGACCACGATCGCGAACCTGCTCGCGTCGGCGTCGGGTCTGGACTTCGTGTCCGTTTCGGCAATCTTTTCAGGCGTCAAGGAGCTGCGCGCAGCGTTCGCGCAGGCTGAGACACGCCGGGCAACGGGACGGGGAACACTGCTTTTTGTGGATGAAATCCATCGCTTCAACAGGGCTCAGCAGGACGGATTCCTGCCCTATGTGGAGCGCGGGATCGTCACGCTTGTCGGCGCGACGACGGAGAATCCGAGCTTCGAGATCAATGGCGCGCTGCTGTCGCGCTGCCAGATACTTGTGCTGAACCGGCTGGACGCGGGGGCGCTGGAGACGCTTCTGGTGCGGGCGGAGGGTGTTCTGGGGCGGCCGCTGGCGCTCGATGCGGCTGCGCGGGCGGACCTGATCGCGATGGCGGACGGGGATGGGCGATACCTGCTCAATCTCGCCGAACAGGTTGATGCGATGGCGG
>JBGSUF010000128.1:0-5130 GCA_041736285.1 Hyphomonadaceae bacterium
GCCCCTGAAGCACCCCGTCGCCCGGCAGCACTGGCGGCGCCTCGGCCGTCGCGACCGGACCGGCGCGGAACACCCCGGTATTCTCCCCGGTCTCGACCGCAAGCACCGTCTCGCTGTCATTCTCCGGCAGCGTCGTCAGCCGGATCAGCGCCGTGTCCACCCCGCGCGTCAGATTGCAGGCGGAGGCCTCCATCTCGACATGGATGACATCGCCAATGCCCTGCGTTCCGACCGGCACGGCAAAATTCGGATCCCCGAAGAACCGGATCCTCGCCCCGTCCCCGCGCACCAGCGTTTCGACCGGGTTCGACGCTAGTGCCCGGACGCCGCCACCGGGTGCCGGAAGCCGCACATCCGCAACATTCTCAACCGTCACGACGCCCGCCAAATCACTGGCACGAACCACGAAGGAGAAGTCACGCGACTGCCCCGGCCCGAGCGGCGCTTCACTGAGGAAGGCCAGCGCCGCCACATCGTCGGGGCGCGCCGATGTCCAGGCCTCCGCATCCTCGTCCACGCCCGCCGGCAGGTAGGCCAGCTCGAAATCCACCGCGTCCGTGACCCGCTCGAACGTGACATTCGGCGGCATCCGGTCGATCACCACAAACGCAGCCTGCGGCGCGCCGTCCACCCGGAAGGGGGCCTGCGCGAAAACGGTTGCCGGGTCGATGGGGGACGCAGAATTGTTGCGCAGCACGATGGTGTAGACAAATGTCTCGCCCGGCGCGGCCTCGGCGGAGGAGACCGATTTCTGCAGCGAGACCGCCAGTGTCTCGACAACGACCCGCCCCACCGCTTCTTGCGCCGGTATCGCCGCCATCGCCGGTCCGGCCATCTGGCCCGTCAGCGCGGCCGACGACACCTCGCCGCCGCGCGCATCATCAGGCACCTGAACCCGGACCAGAACCGGCACCGAGCGACCCACCGAGGGTGACACGGTCATACCTTGCATCAGCCGCCGGTCACCGCTGTCGATCCGCCCGTCGCCATTGGTGTCGACGAAGGCTTCGGCGCTCGAAAAATCGTAATCCCCGCCCAGCATTCGCAGGTCCATCGCCACGTCCACAGGCGCATTGCCGGTGTTGCGAACCTGGAAGGCGAACACGGCATCCTCGCCCGGCGAGCGCACATAGTCCTGATCGGCGTCGATCTCAAAGCGCAGGAAGGGGCGGATTTCCGCGACGACCGTGTTTGAGCGTACCGTCTCGACAAGCCCGTAGGCCGGGTGAAGATAACTGACATCCGCGCGGTTCTCGATCGGTGTTCCGGCGAGCGGCGGCGCAGCAAGGGCGAACGGTCCGGCGGCGAGCGCGAGGCCTGACAGTCCGAAGGCGGCTGGCAATTTCGACATGCGCGACATCCGAAACGAAAACTGAGGGGCAGCAGGGGCAGCAGGCGCAGCAGGAAAAACAATGGCAGCCGGATCGGCGGATGCGCGGGGACCATGGGCGGCAATCGCCCCGCGCATCCGCCTCTCGTGCAGGATTACTCGTCGATCTGGACCGTGAAGGTCATTCTCGCGCGAGCACCCGGCAACAGGGTGAAGCCGGCTCCGGCGGCTGAGGAGGCAACAAGACCGGAGGCTTCATCCCCTGGGAGGATGGCCGGAAGCGTCGGCGCTGCCCCGGCGATGACGAGCGTGGCCGTGCAGGCCCCGCCGCAGGTTTCCACCGTGGTCCAGTCGGGCACGATGTCGTTCATGACAACGCCGGTGGCATTGTCGGTGCCGGTGTTGTCGACCGTGATGCGGTAGATGATGCAGTCACCCGGGTCCGCCGCGCCGGGATTGGCGCTGAACACGGTGCCTGCATTCGGTCCGGCGCAGGCCGCGTCGATGGCCGACTCCTTGACCATGGTCACGTCGCCGGAGATCACCGACACGGTGTCAATGACACGGTTATTGTCGGCCACGCTGTCGGTCGCCGCGCCATTGCTGGTGGTCAGGCTGGTGGACACCGTCACATCGCCGGTTTCGACCAGACCGAAGGTTGCCGATCCCGGCACCTGAGCCCGGACGAACAACCGCGCCGTTCCGCCTGCCGCAAGCCCGCCCGGAATGGCCGAGATGTCGGTGATCACCGTATCGCCGCCATCCAGCACGCCGTCATTGTTGACGTCGTGATAAAGCGCTGCCGTCAGGCCGTTGCCGGTGAACGGATCGGTCACGCCGAGCGACAACGCGCCTGCCGTCACCGTCGAGTTGCCGAGGTTGCGGATGGTGTGCGGGATCACAACGACGCCGCCTGGGGCCGCCTGCACCGACGTGTCGGCCTTGATTTCAAGGTTGACCACCTCGTTGACAAACACGCCGTTGAGCAGGCTGTCGAGCGCGCCATTGACCGGGGAAACCGCCCGGAAATAGATGCCGGTCGGGGCACCAGCGGCGCTGGCCGGGGCATTGGCCGCCACAAAGACACGGGCGGTGTAGTTAAAGCTCGCCGCGGTCGAAGAGGTCGGAGCGATGGCGCCCGTCGAGTTGATCTCGACGCCGGCCGCGTTGAAGAACCTCACCGTCCAGCCCGCCGGAAGCGCGATGTTGGCAAAGCTTGCATCCATTGAGGCGCGCAGCTCGAACGTGTTGGCCGGAGCGCCCGCCGGGAGCGTGATGCTCATCGGGAAGTCGACGCTGGTGCCCGGCGCGGCGTTCAGCACCGACCAGGCGTCTCCGCCATTGGTGACGGCGCCGGTTCCGGTGGCACCCGTTGCATTGCCCGCGCCATCGGTGTTCTCAAGGTCGATGGGCGGCTGGATGACAGCCCCGGCAAACAGGATCCGGGCCGCGTTGGATTGCGCCGGATCGGTCACGGAACGCGCCGTGATGCTGGCATCATAGCCGGCCGGAGAGGCGACGGCGCTGGCCGTGGTCGGAATGCGCGCAAGGACCTGGACATGGGTCACATTCCCCTGTCCAAGCGTCACGCGGTTGCCAACCACCGGCGTTGCCCCGTCAGAACCGACGAGTTCGAACACCGTGCCGGCCGGGAAGTCATTGTTGCTGATGGAAACCTCGAACGTGTCGGTCGCGTCGCCGAGATTGGTCAGCACGAGGTCAAAGGCCATCGTGCCGCCCGGATAGATGTCGGCGCTTTCGGTGACCACGTCATCGAGCGTGCCGTCATCATCGGTGGTCGAGGCATTGCCCGCGACAAGATTGGCCGCCGTGTCGTCACCGATCACGCCGCCAGCGAAGGCGGACGCCGCCGCGTCAGCGAGGCCGACCCGAGAGGTTGGCGCAATCACGACCGGCGAACCGTTGGACGGGGTGGAGAGCTGGTCATCGCTGGTGACGGTGGCCACGTTGTCGATCTGGCCTTCCGGCGTCGTCGTCAGCACGTAGCGGAAACGGATCGTCCCGGTGCGCCCGGCAGCGACCTGGTCAAAGGTCGCCGTGATCGTCCCGGCGGCTTCGCTGAAGTCGAGGTTTTCGCCCTGGCCGTTGGCCTGTTCGTCACCGTCGGCCGCATCGGTCAGCACGGTCACGCCGGTGTCGCTCCAGCGGCCGGAACCTGCGTCATAGGTCAAAAGCACGGTGTCGCCATCGGCATTGATCACCGGCAGCACGTCTTCGATCACCACATTGGTGGAGGCCGAAATGCCCATGTTGCGATAGGTCAGCACGACTTCGACCGTGTCGCCCTGGCTGAAAACGCCGTCGGCATCGGCGTCGACGGCCAGCACCTGCGATTTCTGCAGGTCGATCAGGCCGCCGGAGCTGGCCTGCACGATGTCGGTGACGGTCGAAGCCACCGTGTTGTCGTTCTGGCTGGTCACGGTCACGTCGAAATCGCTGACCGGGCCACCGGCGGGATTGACCGAGCTTGGCACTTCCGCCCGCACGACAATGCCGAACGAGCCGCCGGCCGCGATGGCCGGGGTCAGGGTGATCGGTGTCAGGCTGTCGGGAACGCCGTCCTGGTCGGCGTCAGCATAGATGACGAGGCCGGAGAGGGCGAAATTGTCGGTGCCTCCCGCCGTCAGGATCGACAGGTCGTAGATGTCGTCGGCATTGCCGTCATTGTTGATGGTGTGGGGGAAGAACACAAAACCGCCCGGCGCGCCGCCGCGGGTCTGGTTGGCGGCGATCTCGACAGCGGCGATCTCGTTCACGACGGTTTCAACGACGTTCGAGCGCACCGTGAAGGTCTGTCCGTTGGAGACATAGCTCGCAGAGGCCTGGTTGCCGATCACCGTATCGGCGGGCGGCGGGGCGGCGATCGCTGCGCCGACGATCAGCGCGATGGCGCTCACCGAAAGCGTTGCAGGCAGGGCATGGCGAAGGGTTCTCATCTCTTGGGACTCCCGGTCTGTGATGAGTTGGAAAGGCAGGGTGGAGTGAGGTCAGGTCCGGCTTACTGGTCGACCGCGACGCGGTAGACCGCCTCGATCCGATCGCCCGGTGCGAGCGGCTGGGCGAGTTTCCACCGCAGGGCCGTGTATTCGGCCGGCGGCACGACGACGGCGAGGATGGTGCCGTCCGCCATCGTTTCGTATCGGGTCAGCGGCGGCATCGCCCAGTCGGTCCCTTCGGCGCGCACTTCCAGCACCGAGGAGACGTCGAGCCGGGCAGAGGCGTCGACATAGTCGGTCTGGTCAGGAATCACGCCGTTGATGACGAGGCCCGAAAGCTCCGCCTCGCCGACATTGGCGTAACTCACCCGGTATTCGACCAAACCGCCCGGATTGACGCTCGCGGCCGGCTCCAGCCGCTCGCCTTCCGGCGCGGCCTTGTCAGGTTGGACAGAGAAGGCCGAAAGCTGCGTTTCCAGCGGACCCGCTTGTTGTGCGCCGGCCGCCTGCGCCGCAGCGACCAGCCCAAGAACGCCCAGAGCCGCCAGCGCGACCCGTGAAGTCCGTCCAAATTTCATGAACATATGTACCCCCGATTGAACTTCGATGAATGCAACCTAAGATAGATTTCTTACTAATAGTTTAAACTTCAACCCATGGTCGAAAATCCTGCGCCCGCCCGATTTTCCTTGGTCCGGCGCGCGTGCGACCTTACCTTCGCGGCTGATGAGGGACGGAGCCCCCGGCCCCGACACAACGAAACGTCAAACGGAGAGACGACATGCGCAGCCCCACCTTCGCCGCCCCCCTGCTTGCCGCCGCCGCCCTTGCCGCCGCCCTTGC
>JBGSUF010000235.1:0-2854 GCA_041736285.1 Hyphomonadaceae bacterium
GGCGCCGATGGCCAATCCGGTGTCCTCGGCGATATTCTGCCGCATGGCCTCGACATGGCGGGCGATGCGCGGGCGCTGCTGCGTGTGGTGGCAAGGTGTTTTGATACATACACGCCGCCAATGAGCGAGGGACGGCACGCGCAGGCGGTCTGAACGAAAAAAGCTCGCGGCCGCCAGGAGATGCCTGGCGGCCGCGTCGCTTTCAGAATTTCCAGCGCGAAGAGATCAGCGCCGTGTCAGCTCGAAGGTGATGTTGACGGTGGCCGAATAGCCAACCTCGCCGCCGGCGACGGGTGAGGGCGCGCTCTCCATGTCGGACATGCGCATCTGGGCGGCCATCGCCTTGGGCTGCGCATCATACCAGTTGCCGGACTCGTTGATCGTCACGATGCGCGAGACGCGGTAGCCGGCCGCCTCGGCGTAGAGTTCGGCGCGGGCGAGCGCTTCCTTCATGACCTTGCGGCGGGCCTCATCGCGCACGGGCGTGTCGTCTTCGACAGCAAAACTCAGACCGCCAAACGTGTTGCCGCCTTCCTTCACCACCGTGTCGAGGATTTTGCCCACATCGCCGAGATCGCGCACGCGGATGGTGACCTGGTTGGCAACCTGAAAGCCGCGCAGAACCGGCGCGCGGCGCTCAGGATAGTCATATTGCGGGCTGAGCGAGAAGTTGGAGGTCTGGATGTCGCGGTCGGCAATGCCCGCTGTCTTGAGCACGCGAAACAGCGCGTTCATGCGCGTGGAGTTCTCGGCGAGGGCGGCCTCTGCGGTCTTCGCCTCGGTCATGACACCGGTCGTGACATAGGCGATGTCCGGCTCGGCCTTCACGTCGGTTGTTGCCGAGATCGACAGCGTCGTTTCCGGCTGGATCGAGGCGGGGTGAAAACTCATCGTGTTCTGGCTCGACATGGCGGCCCCCTGCTGGGCGCAGGCCGGAAGCATCAGCGCCAGCGCCAGTGCCGCGCCGGATGCGCGAAGGTAATGGATTGCAGACATCGGAATCTCTCCTATTGATGTGGTCGGGATGGCAACAGATGATTGCGGCGCTGGCAAGGCTGTGTCATGTCGCATCCCTGTTGGGCCTGTAGCTCAGTTGGTTAGAGCGGACCGCTCATAACGGTCTGGTCGCGGGTTCAAGTCCTGCCGGGCCCACCATTCCTGATTTTTCCCCGCTGTGCTGCGTTGCGCTGCGCGGTGGAGCGCGCGCAGGGCTGCGGGGCGGCTTGGGGGTCGGTCTGGCCAGCCGCGCCATTCTCAAACGCCTTGTTGCGTTGATGGTTGCATTCAGCGCCCTGGCAGACCTGTGCAGCCCTTGCAGCCCTGCGGCGAGGCTTTCGTCACTTCGGCAGGATGCTGCGGCGGAGCTGTTTGCGAGTGGCCTTGGGGAAGAGGCGCATGCCGCGCTCGGCCTGTTCGGCGCGCTTGCCGACAGGGTAGTGCATGGCCTTGCCGAAAGCGGCCTGCCAGGCGGCCTCGGCGGCCATCGCGACGGGGTAGACCTCGACACCGCTCTCGCGCAGGCGGTCCATCATGCTCTCATTGGTGCCGTCCGGCGCGGCCTTGTCGAGGATGGGCGTTTCCATGAAGAATGGCATCAGCGAGACAACGCGCACGCCGCGCGCGGACAGTTCGTTGTCGAGCGCCTCGGTGAAGCCGCGCACGGCCCATTTCGTCGCCGAATAGACGGCCAGATGCGGCGCGCCGATCAGGCCCGCGACTGAGGACACGTTGATGATGCGCGCGCCTTGCGTCTTCTCCAGCAGCGGCAGGGCGGCATAGGCGCCGTTGACCACGCCCTTGACGTTGATGTCGATGATGGCGTCGTTGTCGACCTGAGATATCCGGTCAAACGGGCCTGCGCGGGCGATGCCGGCATTGTTGAACAGGACGTCGAGGCGGCCATCGGTGACGGCGGCGGTGGCGGCCATGGCCTCGGCCCAGCCTTCCTTCTGGCGGACGTCGAAGACGTGGGTGAGGCAGCGGCTGCGGCCAATCCGGCCGGCGAGGGCGTGGAGGCCCGCCTCGTCAATGTCGGTGAGGATGGTGAACCAGTTGGCCCCGGCGAACTTCTCCGCGACCGCACGCCCTATGCCCGATGCCGCGCCGGTGATGAAGATGCTTTTCATGCCCGCTCCCCCTGAATGTGCGATGGCTGCGCGGCGATGTCAGGCGACATCGAGTCCGACGTCAAGGTTGATCGCCGAGTGGGTGAGTGCGCCGACGGAGATGACGTCAACGCCGGTTTCTGCGATGGCGGCAACGGTTTCGAGCGAGACCCCGCCGGAGGCCTCGGTTATGGCGGTGCCCGCGATCATGGCGACGGCGCGGCGCAGGGTGGCGGCGTCCATGTTGTCGAGCAGGATGGCATGGGGCCGGTGGGGGAGAAGCTCGGCGAGTTGGTCCAGCGTATCGACCTCCACCTCCAGCATACGCAGATGGCCGAGGGCGGCGCGGGCGCGGGTCATTGCCGGGCCGATACCGCCGGCGGCGGCAATGTGGTTGTCCTTGATCATCATCGCATCGTCGAGGCCATAGCGGTGCGATGTGCCGCCGCCGCAGACCACGGCGCGCTTTTCGAGGGCGCGGTGGCCGGGGGTGGTTTTGCGGGTGCAGACGATGCGGGCGCTGGTGTGGGCGATGGCGTCGACATGCGCGCGGGTGAGGGTGGCGATGCCAGACAGGCGGCCGATGAAGTTCAGCATGACGCGCTCGGCCATGAGGATGGAGGCGGCGTCACCCTCAAGGGTGGCAATGGCGTCACCGCTTGTGATGGCGCTGCCGTCCGGGAGGGCGATGTGGAGGGCGACAGAAGGGTCAACGAGGCGCAGGGCGTGGGCGGCCGCGTCAAGGCCCA
>JBGSUF010000236.1:0-18390 GCA_041736285.1 Hyphomonadaceae bacterium
CCCGCGCGGCGCTTCGCCCGCCCGCCAGGCCGCCTTCGTCATCGCCAGGATCAAAGGCAAAGGCCCGCGCACGCCCACCGAGAAGCTCCAGATACACCGCCGCGAGCAGCTGCGCATCGAGCAGCGCTCCGTGAAACGTGCGCGACTCCAGCGACACATCGAAACGCTTGCACAATGCATCGAGCGAAGCCTGCGCGCCGGGATATCGCGCGCGCGCGAGCGCGACCGTATCGATCCAGCGCGACTCCTCCACAATCGGCAGGCCGCAGCGCTCCAGCTCCATATTGAGAAAGCCGCGATCGAATCTGGCATTGTGCGCAACCAGGATATCATCGCCAAAAAACGCGAGCAGATCAGCCGCAACCGCGTCAAACGGCGGCTGATCTGCCAGCATGGCGTCAGTGATCCCGGTGATCTCCACCGTCTTCACCGAAACCGGCCGACCCGGATTGATCAGCCGGCGAAACGTCCGCCCGGTCGGGATGTGGTTGACCAGTTCGACGCAGCCAAGCTCGATCACACGGTCGCCATTGAGCGGGTCAAGGCCGGTCGTCTCGGTATCGAAGGCAATTTCGCGCACGGCTGTCTCAATCCTCCTTGGCGCTGGCGTCTTTCGGGCTCGCGTCTTTCGCGTTGGCCCGTTCTGCGTCCAACCGTTCCGCATTGGCCTGATTCGCCAGCAATTCGATGATGGCCTGAACATGTGCGCGGGTGAAGTCATAGCCGAAAGCCGATGACACGATGAAGTCCGCGCGCGCCCGCTTGTCCGCATCGGGCATTTGCCGCTGCAGGATCGCCGCCAGCCTCGCTTCATCCATGCCGGGCCGCGCCAGAACCCGCGCGCGCTGCAATGGCGCTGGCGCCGTCACGACAGCCACGAAATCGCAGGCGCCCTCTCCGCCAACCTCGAACAGGAGCGGAATGTCGAGCACAACGAGCGTCTCGCCCGCATCCCGCCGCCGCGAGATGAACACCTCCTGCGCCTGCC
This sequence comes from Hyphomonadaceae bacterium, assembly GCA_041736285.1. Taxonomy (GTDB): domain Bacteria; phylum Pseudomonadota; class Alphaproteobacteria; order Caulobacterales; family Hyphomonadaceae; genus JBGSUF01. The sequence continues at coordinate 989 of JBGSUF010000236.1, forward strand.
GCGTCAGCGGATGCACGACTGCTTCGAGCGCCTTCATCGCATCGCCATTGCCGATGACGCGCGCGCGAAGCGCCTCCCGATCAACACCGTTTGCGCTCGTCACGCCCGGAAATGCCGCTTCAATCGGTGCAACCGCCGCCCCGCCGCCAATATAGAGCCGGGCAACTTCGGCGTCGGCGTCATAGACCGGCACGCCCGCCGCACGAAACATCGCCGCCGTCGCAGACTTGCCCATGCCGATTGAGCCGGTCAGACCGAGAATTATCATCGTGCCATTCCCCCCCGTGCCCTCTCCAGCCCCGCTTCCAGATCAGGCGCGACGCCAAACCATAGCGCGAAAGCGGCGCGCGCCTGCGCAACCAGCATTTCCAGCCCGTCCTGCGTGCACCAGCCGCGCTGCGCCGCCGGGTCTAGGACCACGTCCGCCGCCTTTCCGTAGGACATGTCGATCAGGAGCCGGCCGTCCCCGTCCGGCCAGTCTGGCGCTTGGCCCTGATGGCCTGCGGCGCTGGCATGAACGACGATATCGGCCTGTGCGACAGCATCTGCGAAGAATTCTGCCCCGACAGCTTCGCCCTCATGATGGTCATCCAGTCGCTCCAGCAATTGGGCCGCGCGTGCCGGCGTGCGATTGACAATGGTCAACCGCGCCTGATGCGACACCGACCAGAGCACAGCCGCAGGCGCTGCACCGCCGGCGCCGATCAGCACCACGTGCTGCGGCGGGGGAATGTCGAACCGGTCCCGCGCCCGCTCTGCCGCAATCCAGAAGCCTTCAACGTCCGTGTTCTCGCCCCGCCATCCGGTGTCGGTGCGCAGCAACGTGTTGACCGCTTCGACCCGGCCCGCCGTCTCTCCGACACGCTCGCACAGCCTGGCCGCCTCTCGCTTGTGCGGCGCCGTCACGTTCAGTCCCCGGTATCCGGCGCTCCACAATCCCGCAACATCCGGCCCGAAGGCGCTCGCCGTCACCCGGATCGCTTCGTAAGACGCGCAAAGCCCGTGATCGCGCATCCAACCCTCATGGATCACGGGTGAAAGCGACTGGCTCACCGGATCGCCGATCACGCCAAACTTCTGAACCTGAACCGTCAAATCTGCACCGCGCCCCGCGTGCGCAGGTAATCGAGCAGCGGCAGGAGTGGCAATCCGAGAATGGAGAAGTAATCGCCTTTAATCTCGGAAAACAATTGCGCGCCCAATCCTTCCAGCTTGTAGGCTCCGACCGTCTCCAGGACACCGGCGCCCGCGCGTTCAAGATAGCGCGTGATTTCCGCATCCGGCATGGCCCTCATCGTCAACTGTGGTCTTGCAAGGTGTTGCCAGACGATCCGTCCGCCCTCGGCAATCACGACGGCCGTTTCCAGTGTGTGCGTCCTGCCCTGCAACTGTTCCAGCGTCCGCGCAGCGCCCGCCATGTCCGGCGCCTTGTCAAAGGCGTGGCTGCCACAAGACAACACCTGATCGCCCCCGATCACCAGCCCGGCCTCGCGCGCCGAAACCTTCAAGGCCTTCATTTCCGCAAGTCGCATGGCTTGCTGGCCGGCGGACAGCCCTTCGCCCCGCAAGGCGATCTTGGCCGTTTCCTCGTCCACACGCGGCGGGATTGCCTGAACGTCCACCCCGGCATTGCGCAGGAGGGCGGCCCGGCTGGCGCTGCCCGATGCCAGAATGATCGCCATCATCCCTCTCCGCCGCGATTGCGCCGGGCCATCCGGTTCAAGATCGCTGCAGCCGTCTCCTCGACCGAGCGGCGGCTGACATCGATCACATCCCAGTTGTGCTTTGCAAACAGGCGATTGGCCCAGGTGACCTCTTCCTGCACCTTCTCCTCGTTGGCATAGTCTGTGCGCGTGTCCTCATTGATCGTTTTCAGACGTTGCGTGCGAATCTGCACCAGTCGCTCAACCGAAATCTTCAGGCCAATGATAAGAGGTCCATCGAGGTCAAACAGTTCCGGCGGCGGGTCGATGCCATGCACAAGCGGCACGTTCGCCGCCTTCACCCCGCGATTGGCGAGATAAACGCAGGTGGGTGTCTTGGACGTCCGGCTCACGCCGACAAGCACAACCTCGGCCTGCTTCAGCCGCGAATGCCCCTGCCCGTCATCATGCGCAAGGGCAAAATGGATCGCGTCAATGCGGCGGAAATAGTCGGAATCCATTGCGTGCTGAGCGGCCACACGTTCGCTCGATGCCATCCCCAGATGCCGCGACAGCATATGCACGGACGGGTCCAGGACCGGCAGAATGGGTATGGACCGCTGCGAACAGAAATCCTCCAGCCGCTGGCGAAGCGCCGGATCGGAAACCGTGAACCACACCACGCCGGGCGCCGCTTCAATCTCCCTCAACACACGCTCGATCTGGCGCTCCGAGCGGACGAGATAGTAATTGTGTTCAAGAGGAACGACGTTTTCGAACTGTGCTGCGGCCGCACGCATGATCGCGTTCAGCGTTTCACCCGTCGAATCGGAAACCAGATGTACATTGAAAAAAATGCTGGGTCGCATTGTGTGTCCGCTTTTCTTATCTCCACTGCGTGTCTGACGCCGACAGCAGGCTCCCGCAAGCCCTGACGCCCTCTGGTTGGGCAAAACCCGCCTGCCCTGTGGACTTTTGTGGACGATTCTGGCCTCTCTCCGGACTGACACAACTTCTTCACAATCGGTTTCCGTCCACTGCCAGAGCGTTCCTGTCTCGTGCGCGTCGTGGAAGACGTGTTAACCTTTGATTAAGAATCGCGGGCTTCCAAGGCGTTAACGAAACATTAACACGCCCCTGCAGCCTGTGGACCTTGTGTGAAAAGCGGGGCAAAACCGGGCGCGCCCGCTCGGTATCAACATTATCCACCGAGTCACTATCATCATGACCCAGATATATCCGAAAAGAGACCCGCATTGGCAGAGACCGTGACGAAACCGATGTTGAAAGTGCTGGGCGGAGAAAAGCTGTCGCCTCCACCCGTATGGCTCATGCGTCAGGCCGGGCGATATCTGCCGGAATATCGCGAGCTCAGGGGCAAGGCGAAGGACTTTCTCGATTTCTGCTATACGCCGTCTCTCGCCACAGAAGTGACGCTGCAACCCATACGGCGTTACGGATTTGATGGTGCAATCCTTTTTGCCGACATTCTTCTCATTCTCGACGCGCTCGGTCTCGGCGTGCGGTTCGAGCCAGGGGAAGGCCCGATCGTCGAACAGATTTCGAGCGTTGCCGACCTTGAACGCGTGACAATCCGGGCCGCTGCGGACAGGCTCTCTCCTGTTTACGAGACGGTTTCGCGTGTCCGCTCGGCGCTGCCGGCCGAAACCACGCTGATCGGGTTCGCCGGCTCTCCTTGGACAGTGGCGCTCTACGCCATTGAGGGACGCGGGGGCACGGACAAGAAAACCGCCAAACTCTGGGCGCATCAGCGACCGCAAGATCTGGTCCGCGTTCTGGATCGCCTCGCCGACGCCAGCGTTGACTACCTCAAGGCGCAGGTCGATGCTGGGGCCGACGTCCTTATGCTTTTCGACAGCTGGGCCGAAGGGCTTCCCGACGACATCTTTCGGGAGATCATCATCCGGCCGACACGCCGTCTGGTCGATGGCTTGCGAGCTGCCGGTGTGAAAGTGCCGATTATCGGCTTTCCCCGGGGCTGCGCCGCGATGCTTGCAGAGTATCACCGGGAAACGGGCGTTACGGCGGTTGGCTTGGACACCGCAGCCTCACCGGCCTATGTCAACGCAGCGCTGCCATCAGGCGTGCCGGTTCAGGGTCATCTGGACCCCCTGCTTCTGATCGCTGGCGGGGAGCGTATGGACGCCCGCGTTCGCTCCATTCGGGAGGCTTATTCCGACCGGCCGCATATCTTCAACCTTGGGCACGGCATCACCCCGGACGTGCCGCCCGAGAACGTCGCCCGTCTGCTGTCTGTCCTGCGTGAGAAGGTCTGAGCCATGCCCGCCTGGATTTCCTATGACTGGTTGCGTGCGCTTCACATCATCTTCGTGGTGGCGTGGATGGCTGCGCTCCTGATGATGCCCCGCCTGTACATCTACCAGATGTCGTCAGCGGCCGGTGAGCCGCTTTTCGACACGATGGCCGCAGCCACCCGCCGCCTGCGATTGATCATCATGAACCCGGCCATGATCCTGACATGGCTGTTTGGCCTCGCAATGCTTGCCAGCAACTGGGATTTCCTGATCTCCCAGCCCTGGATGCACGTAAAGCTGACGGTCGTCATCATCATGTCCGGCATGCACGGTTGGCTGATCGGTCTCGGCCGGAAGGTGCAGGCCGGCCGCGCGGGGGTATCGGAAAAGGCGCTCCGGCTCCTCAATGAACTGCCCTTTGTGCTCGCCATCATCGCCATCATCATGGTCGTGGTTCAGCCCTTCACGCGGTGACATAAAAAAGGGCCTTGACCGTTTTGCAGTGAGCGCGCATCTAGAAATTGCCCGTTGTGAGAACAGCGGCGCTCGTGCTGCGCGCCATCCACACTCGACCGGCTGTCACGCAGAACGATCCTGATCGAGGCCAGCCCTGTTTTCAGAAGGCCTCACTCCCAGATCACCCTCGGCCGCAACGGGTCCTCCGTTCGCAGCGCCTCCCTCGCAGGCAAACATCTCTCCGCATCTGCAACAGTTGGCCATCGCGCCGCTGCTTGTGCCCGAACCCAAACCTCCACACAGCGACACACGTATGACCGATACCGAAATCTCCGCGCCTGTTGAAGCCGAATTCCCGACACGGGTCACACTCGCCGGGCTGAAGGCCAAAAGCCCGACGGAACTTGTGACCTATGCCGAGAGCGTTGGCGTCGAGAATGCGTCGTCCCTGCGCACGCAGGAGCTGATGTTCGCCATTCTCAAGGAATTGGCCGAGCAGAACGTCAACATCATCGGCACCGGCGTCATGGAAGTCCTGCCCGACGGTTTCGGCTTCCTGCGCAGTCCGGAATCCAACTATCTGCCAGGCCCGGACGATATCTACGTCAGCCCGCAGTCGATCCGCCGCCATGCGCTCAAGACAGGCGATACGATTGACGGCGAGATCCGCGCCCCGCGCGATGGCGAGCGGTATTTTGCCCTGATGAAGGTCGTGCAGATCAATTTCGAAGATCCCGAGCGCGCCCGCCACAAGGTGCACTTCGACAATCTGACACCGCTCTACCCCGATGAGCGTCTGCGAATGGAAACCGACGATCCGACCCGCAAGGACCGTTCTGGCCGGGTCATCGACATCGTTGCGCCGATCGGCAAAGGGCAGCGCGCGCTGATTGTTGCGCCCCCGCGCACCGGCAAAACCGTCCTTCTGCAGAACATTGCCCACGCGATCGGCGTCAACCATCCCGATTGCTATCTGATCGTTCTTCTCATCGACGAGCGCCCGGAAGAAGTGACCGACATGAAGCGCTCGGTGCGCGGTGAGGTTGTGTCCTCAACCTTCGACGAGCCGGCGCAACGCCACGTCCAGGTCGCTGAAATGGTGATCGAGAAGGCCAAGCGCCTCGCCGAACACGGGCGCGATGTGGTGATCCTGCTCGACTCCATCACCCGCCTGGGCCGCGCCTACAACACCACCGTTCCCAGCTCCGGCAAGGTGCTGACAGGCGGCGTCGACGCCAACGCGCTCCAGCGCCCCAAGCGCTTTTTCGGCGCTGCACGAAATCTCGAAGAGGGCGGCTCCCTGACCATCATCGCAACGGCGCTGATCGACACGGGCTCGCGTATGGACGAGGTGATCTTCGAAGAGTTCAAGGGTACCGGTAACTCCGAGATTGTGCTTGACCGCAAGGTTGCCGACAAGCGCACCTTCCCGGCCATGGACGTCATGAAATCCGGCACGCGGAAAGAAGAGCTCATCACCGAGCGCACCCAGCTCCAGAAAATCTACGTTCTGCGCCGCATCCTCAACCCGATGGGGACAGCCGACGCCATCGAATTCCTTCTGGACAAGCTCAAGCAGACCAAGACCAATGATGAGTTCTTCAGCTCGATGAACAACTGACACCAGGCCGGTCAGGCGGGAGAAAGGGCGTCTCTGATCGAGGGCCTGGAACATCAGCGTCTTGTTTATTGGGCCCTTTTGCCGAGAGAGCATGTCGTCGCCACAAGACACAATCGTTGCGCTAGCCACCGGCCCGCTGCCAAGCGCGCTGGCCGTGGTTCGCATGTCCGGCCCGCTGACCCCGACCCTCATCGGGGCTCTCACAAGGCGGCCACCGCCCACGCCGCGCCGCGCAAGCCTTCGAAAGCTCCTTGACCCTTCTGGCCGTGAGATTGACGAAGCCGTGCTGGTCTTCATGCCCGGCCCCGGCAGTTTCACGGGGGAAGACAGCGCCGAGTTCACATTGCACGGCGGCGCCGCTGTCATTGCGCATTTCCTTGAAACGGCCACGGCGATTGCGGGTGTCCGCCTGGCCGAACCGGGGGAGTTCACCCGCCGCGCCTTCGAGTCCGGCAAGCTCGACCTGACGCAAGCCGAAGCCATCGCCGATCTCATCGCCGCCGAGACCCCGCTGCAGAAGGACGCAGCCCTGCGCCAGCTCGGCGGCGCCATCAGCGCGGCGTTTCAGGAATGGCGTTTCGCGCTCGTCGAAATCATGGCTCTGGTTGAGGTCATGGTGGACTTCACCGACGAGGCCGACGCCCCTGACGACACCACGACGGAAGTCCTGGCGCGCATTCATGACCTTGTCGCGGCGATCACCCGCAGCCTTGATGATGACCGGGCCGGCGAGCGTGTCCGCGCGGGCATCCGCATTGCGATTCTCGGCGCGCCGAATGCGGGCAAGTCCACCCTCCTCAATCGGCTGGCCGGGCGGGAGGCGGCCATCGTCACACCCATTGCGGGAACGACGCGCGACGTGATCGACGTCCGGCTGGTCCTGGCGGGCGTGCCGGTCACCCTGTCCGATACAGCCGGTCTGCGCCCCACCGATGATGTCATCGAGGCCGAGGGTGTGGAGCGGGCGCGGCGTGCCGGCGATGCGGCCGATCTGCGCATCCACCTGTTGACGCCGGACGCTGACTACCGCGTCAGCCCAACGCCGAGGGACATCGTCGTCAACGCGAAAGCGGATATCCTCGCGCCGGCGGACCCGGCCCTTGACGCGATCAGTGCAAAGTCGGGAGCGGGGATGGACGCGCTCATCGAGACGCTGGAGGCGCGCGTTTCGATGCTGATTGCCGGCCAGGAGAGCGCCGTTGTCACCCGCGCCCGCCATCGCGACGCCATGGGCTCAGCGGTTATGTCCCTTGAGTATGCCGCGCAGCGGCTGCGTGCGGGGCTAGACATTGCGATTGTGGCGGAGGATGTGCGCCGGGCGTCGCGCGCGCTGGATGGGCTCGTCGGCCGGTTGGATGTCGAGGCGGTGCTCGGCGCCGTTTTCAGCCGGTTCTGCATCGGCAAATAATGTTTCACGTGAAACGCGGCTGTCGCCATGCGGTGCCCCCGGCATTGAAAGATTCGCTGCGCTGTGCCACTTCCTCCTCTCCCAAATGAGAGTCCAACAAGCCATGCGCACATACGACGTCATCGTGATTGGCGGAGGCCACGCCGGATGTGAAGCGGCGGCAGCGAGCGCACGCCTGGGCGTTGATACCGCGCTGATCACCCATTCCCGCGACACCATTGGCGAAATGTCCTGCAATCCCGCGATTGGCGGTTTGGGCAAGGGCCATCTCGTGCGGGAGATCGACGCGCTGGACGGGCTGATGGGCCGTGTCGCAGACCTGTCGGGTATCCAGTTCCGCCTCCTTAACCGTTCCAAAGGCCCCGCCGTGCAGGGCCCGCGCGCACAGATTGATCGCGCGCTGTACCGCCGCCATATGCAGGCCGAGCTTGCGGCCCTCCCGCATCTCGACATTGTCGAGGACGGCGCGGATGATCTGATCGTGACCGGCGGCGCGGTTGCCGGGGTGATCGGCGCGAGCGGCCGGCATTATGGCGCCCGCGCTGTCGTCATCACCACCGGCACCTTCCTCAAGGGCGTGATCCATATCGGCGCGGAACGCCTTCCCGCAGGCCGACGCGGTGCGGCCCCCGCTGTCGCATTGTCCGACACGCTCTATGGTCTCGGGCTCCAGATGGGCCGGCTGAAGACCGGGACACCCGCGCGGCTTGATGGACGCACCATCGAGTGGGATCGGCTCGAAATGCAGCCATCAGACGTTGACCCCGTGCCATTCTCCTTCCTGACGGATGCGATCCGAGTGCCCCAGATTGCCTGCGGCATCACCTGGACGAACGCCGATGCGCACGCGATCATCGCCGGGAATATCGAGAAGTCTTCCGTTTACGGAGGCCATGTCTCGGGTCGCGGCCCGCGTTATTGCCCATCCATCGAGGACAAGGTCCACCGCTTTTCCGACCGCGACCGCCATCAGGTGTTCCTGGAACCCGAAGGCCTTGACACCAGCACCGTCTATCCGAACGGCATCTCCACATCATTGCCGGCCGAGATTCAGGACGCCTTCATCCGGCAGATTGAGGGCCTCGAAAACGTCGCGATCGAGCAGTATGGCTATGCGATCGAGTACGACTATGTCGACCCGCGAGAGCTCCGGCCGACGCTGGAGGTCAAACGTCTGCCGGGTCTCTATCTTGCCGGCCAGATCAACGGCACCACGGGATATGAAGAAGCGGGCGCGCAGGGCCTCGTCGCAGGATTGAACGCCGCACGGACAGCCCGGCATCTGGACGGAGCGCAGTTCTCTCGCTCTGAGGCGTATATCGGCGTGATGGTCGATGACCTGGTGACGCGCGGCGTTTCGGAGCCTTATCGCATGTTCACCTCGCGCGCTGAGTATCGTCTGAGCCTTCGGGCCGACAATGCCGACCAGCGTCTGACGATGAAGGGCGAGGCGCTGGGACTTGTCGGGGAGGTCCGCGCAGCTGCCTTCCACGCTAAGAAGGGGGCGCTCAACAGCGCGCTGGCCCAGTTGAAATCGGACATGCTCACACCCCATCAGGCCGGCCTTCATGGTTGGACGGTGAAACAGGACGGACGGGCGCGCAGCGCGTTCGAATACCTGTCCTTCCCGGACCGGTCCTTCGCTGACATCGCAGCCGTCTGGCCGGCACTCGCCGACTGGCCAGACTGGCTGCAGACGCAGGCCACGATCGAAGCGCAGTATGCCAGCTATATCGAGCGCCAGAGCGCGGACGTTGAAGCGCTGCGCCGCGACGAAAGCGCGCTCATCCCGGACGGTTTCGATTATGCGTCGGTCATGGGCCTGTCGAACGAGGTCCGCGCGCGGCTTGAGACGGCGCGTCCGGCGTCTGTTGGCCAGGCGGGACGCCTTGAGGGCGTGACGCCCGGAGCTTTGACCACGTTGCTGGCCGCGCTGCGCCGGGGCGGGAAGTCGGGTTCGGCCGCGTCGGACCCGGTAAAGCAATCAAGGCAGGACGCTGTCGATGGTCATTGAGCGCGATGCGGACGGCTTCGGGCCGGATGATGTGCAACGCGAAACCGGTGTTTCACGTGAAACGATCGACCGCATCCTCGCTGTTGTTGAGGTTCTCCGGGACTGGGGTGAACGCATCAATCTCGTCGGACCACAGGAACGGTCACGCATCTGGCGACGACATGTCTGGGATTCGCTCACGCTGCTTCCCCACCTTGGCCGCGACCAGCGCATTGTTGACCTCGGGTCCGGCTCGGGGTTTCCGGCGCTCGTCGTTCTCGCCTGGCAGGCGGCCGAAGCGGGCGGGTCAATGACAATGATCGAGAGCGTCGGCAAGAAGGCGGCCTTCCTCGCGGCAGCGGCCGAGGCGGCCGGCGGCGTGTTTCACGTGAAACATGCCCGGATTGAGGCTGTCCAGCCGCTGCCCGCCGACATCGTTACGGGCCGCGCCGTGGCTGCACTGCCGAAACTTCTGGAATACGCACAGCCTTGGCTGCAAAAAGGCGCAACAGGGCTGTTTCACAAGGGTGTTCGCCTCACAGACGAATTGACGGACGCGCAGAGAAGTTGGACATTCCAGTACGAAATTCAGCCGAATCGCGCGAGCGAAGACGGCGTGATCCTGAAAATCAGCGATCTCAACAGGAGTGCCGTCCATGAACGCGATCCCAGCCAGAACACGCGTCTTCGCCGTGGCCAACCAGAAAGGCGGCGTCGGTAAGACGACCACGTCGATCAATCTCGGAACGGCACTTGCGGCGGTGGGTCGCCGTGTCCTCGTTCTCGATTTCGATGCGCAGGGCAATGCGTCGACCGGGCTGGGCGTTCCGCGCAGTGAGCGCAAGCTGACCTCCTACAACGTCCTGATCGATCACGTGCCAATCCTGGAAGCGGCCGTTCAGACCATCGTTCCGAGGCTTCACCTCGTTCCGGGTGACGAAAACCTGGCCGGGGTCGAAACCGAACTTTCGGCTGACCAGCGTCGCTCCTTCCGTCTGCGCGACGCCGTCAATGAACTGCGCCGCTCTCAGGACGGCAGCGAAGATCGTTATGATTACGTCCTCATCGATTGCCCGCCTTCTCTGTCGGCTCTGACGATCAACGCGATGACGGCGGCGGACGCTCTTCTCGTGCCGCTTCAGTGTGAGTTCCTGGCGCTTGAGGGTTTGTCCCAGCTTCTGCGCACGGTCGAGGTTGTCCGCAGCGGCCTCAATCCCGATCTTGAGATTCAAGGCGTCGTGCTGACCATGTATGACCGGCGCAACAACCTGTCAGACCAGGTGGCAGACGAGGTGCGGTCCTTCTTCGGGACCAAGGTCTACAACACCGTCATACCGCGCAATGTCAGGCTGTCGGAGGCGCCGTCCTTTGGAAAGCCGGCCTTGCTGTATGATTATCGGTGCCCCGGAAGCGAAGCCTATATCCGCCTCGCTTCGGAGGTCTTGCAGCGTGAAAGGGCGGTCGCCTGATGTCTGAACCGACCGATCCCCGGCCCTCTGAAGGCAAGATCAAGAGAAGCAGTCTTGGTCGCGGTCTCTCCTCGCTGATTGGCGAGTATGAGGCCGTTGACCGGGCGGCCGAAGACGAAGCTGCCGCCGGGGCCGGTCGTACCGGTCAGACCGAGATTGATATCAAGCGAATTCATCCCAATCCGTCCCAGCCGCGGCGGAGTTTTCCGGAGGCGGAGCTTGCTGAACTCGCTGAATCCATTCGGGTTCGCGGTGTCTTGCAGCCGATCCTCTTGCGCCCCGATCCGCGCCGCACCGGGGACTTCCAGATTGTCGCGGGTGAACGCCGGTTTCGGGCCGCGCAACGCGCCGGTATGACCGCACTACCGGCGGTCGTGCGGGATCTGAATGACATTCAGGTGCTGGAAATCGGGATCATCGAGAACGTCCAGCGCCAGGATCTGAACGCGATCGAGGAGGCGGAAGCCTACAATCAGTTGATGGTTCGCTTTGCCCGCTCACAGGACTCTCTGGCGGAGAGCGTCGGCAAGTCGAGGGCACATATCGCGAACACGCTGCGGCTGCTGAAGCTGCCCGAGGCGGCGCGCGACTTGGTTCGCGACGGCGTGATAACGGCCGGCCATGCCCGCGCGGCATTACAGGCTGAACAACCAATGTCCGTGATCGAAGAGGTGGTCGCGAAGGGCCTCAGCGTCCGCGATACCGAAAAGCTCGCCCGCAGCAAGTCGGCAGGCCAAGCCGCGTATGAAACCAAGAGTGCGCCCGGTCAGGAGCGGGACACCGACACGCACGCACTCGAAATGGACCTTTCGCGCAAGCTCGGCCTTGATGTTGAAATCCGGCAATCGGGGCGCGGCGGAGAATTGCGAGTGCGCTACAAAACGCTGGAGCAGCTCGACAATCTCTGCGCCAAACTGTCTCGCAAGAACTGACGACCACGCCTGCGCGAAGCAACGGGCCGGATTGAAAACACGCCCGAGCGCTTCAGCGGGCGCGGGGAAGCGATGAGAACGCGGTCGTCAGTTCGCTGACGAGGGCCTCAGAGAGTGGCCCGGCCGTCTTCAACACGCCGTCGGCCTCTCGCAGCCGCGCCATTGCGCGCATGAGACGCGGCGCGGTCCACGTGTTGAGGCGGGCGCGGAAGCGGGGCCAGGCCCAGTTCATCACAGGCGGCCCGAGCGACATGCCCAGTGCCGGTTCCGCCTCACCCGCAGCGATCCGGCCGGCCGCGTCCAGCATGCGTTCAAATTCCCGGTGCAGGGCGCGAAACACGGCATAAGGAGCGGTGCCGGACACAAGGAGCTTCTGCAGCGTCCGGTGCGCAGCCTCGCCATGGCCTTCGATCACGGCGTCGAGGTAGGTGAAGAGCGCCGCCGACGTGTCCACCGCCGACAACGTCTCCACGTCGGAGAGGTTGATCGCGCGGCCAAGACCCCGGCCGTAAAGACAAAGCTTCTCGATTTCCTGTCGCGCCAGCAGCCGGTGGCCGGGCAAGTCCTGCGCAAAAGCCGAAAGCGCTTCGGCCTCAATGGTGAGCCCTTCGGCCGCGATCGCTTCGGATATCCGCTGAACCACATCAGCCAGCTTTTCGGTCACGAACTCCAGGACAACGCCGCGTTCCAGCCCGGCGACGGTGCTGCGCAGCTTCGACCCGGCGCGCAGCTTCGGCATCAGGATCAGCAACGGGTTGATCGCGCCGCCGCCGACCTCCTGCGCGCTCAGGAGCGCTTTGACCAGCGTCGCTGACTGGCGCTCATTCGCAAGGCGCAGGAAAACCGCCGGGGCTTCGCCAATCAGCGGCTGCATCAGCAGTTCATCGACAAGGGCCCCGGCGCCCTCCTTCAGTCGATCTTCCGAATAGATCTGACGAATTCGCGCGTCGCCGCGTCGGCCATAGCTTGCGAGAATGGAATCGGCCGCATCCGCCACAGCGCCATCATCATCACCCGACAACAGGAAGACGCGCGCTTCCGGGTCCGGGCGCTCCGCCTGACTGTCGGCCGCCCGTCCCTTGAACTCGCGACCCAAGGATCAGCCCCCGTTGCCGGCGGCGAGCTTGAGGCGGATATCGGTAACGATCCGGTCGGCGAGCAGTCCAGCGGCCCGTTCGCGCGCAGCGGTCTGGGCGGCGATATCGCCATAAGGCGCATCGGGCACGATGAAGCTGGATTCGGCGAGAACCGTCCCCGTCAGCGGCCCGGCTTCGGTCTCCAGCGTGTAAGTGGCGCGTGCGCGGAAGTCGGTGCGAACGGCTGCCGCGTCCGGCTGGAGCGACAAGCGCGCAAGCCTGTCGTCAATGTCGACGCTCAGCACGCTTCCGGAGGGAATGCCATCAATCCCGGCAGCGAGGCGGGTGCGCAGGGCCTTGCGGAGTTCGTGACCTGTCCGGCCGTCGATTTCAGCGACGGAAATCTTGTCACGTGCGCCGAGACTGGCCCCGGCCCCGTGTACGGGCTGGAATCCGCACCCGGACAGCGCGATGGCCATCAGAATGGACGACACGGGGAGAGCACGAAACTTTCTCATCACACCACGATATTCACGATACGGCCGGGAACAACAATGATTTTCTTGACCGGCTGGTCACCGATGAAGGCTGCAACGCCGACCTCTGCCAGCGCCGCCGCTTCGACATCGCTCACGATGGCGTCCCGTGCAACGACGACTTCCCCGCGTCGCTTGCCATTGACCTGAACCGGCAGGGTCACCGTGTCCTGCGTCACGAGGGAAGGATCAATGACGGGCCAGGGCGCCGTGGAGATCAATCCCGCGCCGCCTATTCGTGCCCAGGCCGCCTCGGCAAGGTGAGGCATGAACGGCACGAGGCAGGTCACAAGCATGGCGATGCCCTCTCGCCGCGCCGCATGCCATTCGGGGCCGGCTTCCGCCTCGGCTTTTTTCAGCGCGCCGACCCATTCGTAAAGCGTCGCAATGCCGGTGTTGAACCGGAAGCCGGATATCGAATCATCAATCGCCGCCGCAGCGCGGTGGCTGGTCCGGCGCAGGGCGATTGAGGGGTGTTGAGTGTCGGCAACGCCCTCCCCGCCGCCGCGCAATCCGCCCGCTTCGGCCAAAGTCGCTGCTTCGGCAAGAGTATCCGCCAACGCCCAGACGCGCTGGGCAAAGCGCGCCGCCCCATCGACACCGGCCTGCGTCCATTCCACATCGCGTTCCGGCGGACTGTCAGACAGGGCAAACCAGCGCGCGACATCGGCCCCATAACTCGACAGGATGGCGTCACAGTCGACGACATTGCGCTTCGACTTCGACATCTTCTCGATCTGGCCACGAATGGCGGGCGCGCCGCTGGCGATCTCGATCAGCACGCCGCCGCGCATCTCCACGTCTGTCGGGGCCAGCCATTTGCCGGTCGCCGACTTGTAGGTCTCGTGCGTCACCATGCCTTGAGTGAACAGGCCGGCGAAGGGCTCATCGCCGGTGATGGTGAGAAGACCACAATCGGACATCGCCCGCGCGAAGAAGCGGGAATAGAGCAGGTGAAGCACCGCATGCTCAACGCCGCCGACATACTGGTCGACCGGCAGCCAGAATGCTGCCTCCGTCACATCCACCGGCGCCGTCTCGGAGGGGCCGGCAAAGCGGGCGAAATACCAGGAACTGTCGATGAAGGTATCGAGCGTGTCGGTTTCCCGCCGCGCCTCGCCCTGGCATTCAGGACAGGTGCGGTATTTCCACGTCGGGTGATGTTCGAGCGGGTTGCCCGGACGGTCAAACGTTACATCGTCCGGCAGTGTCACCGGCAATTCCGCGTCGGGCACCGGGATCGTACCGCACGCCGGGCAATGGATGGCCGGAATGGGACAGCCCCAGTAACGCTGGCGGCTGACACCCCAGTCGCGGAGGCGATAATTCACCTTGCCCTCGCCCTGATCCTGCGCGGAAAGGCGGGCAATGGCCGCAGATTTGGCCGCCTCGATCGTCATGTCGTCCAGGAAGCCGGAATTGAAAATCCGCCCCGCCCCGGTATAGGCCTCGGCGGCGATCTCGAAATTGTCGGCCTCGGCCCCGTCCGGCAGCACGACCGGTCTGACCGGCAGGTCATACTTTCGCGCGAAATCGAGATCGCGCTGGTCATGCGCCGGGCAGCCAAAGATCGCGCCGGTGCCATAGCCGGACAACACGAAATTGGCAGACCAGACCGGCAGGGTAATGGTGTCGTCAAACGGATGGCGCACCCGGATGCCAAGATCGACGCCCAGCTTGGGCGCCTTCTCGATGGCCTCTTCCGACGTGCCGATGCTGGCCGCATCCTGCATGAAGGCGGCGACGTCCGGCCTGTGCCCGGCGATGCTGCGTGTGAGCGGATGGTCGGGCGCCAGCGCGATGAAGCTTGCGCCAAACAGCGTGTCAGGCCGTGTCGTATAGACTTCGATCGGGTCGCGGGCATGGTTTGGACCATCCACATCGCCCGCCTGGCGGATGCTGTCGGGCGCCTCCACGATGTCCCACCAGATCAGCGCGCCTTCACTTCGCCCGATCCAGTTGGCCTGCATGGTGCGCACCTTGTCCGGCCAGCGCTCAAGCGACTTCAGCCCGTCAAGCAGGTCATCGGCATAAGCGGTGATCTTCAGGAACCACTGAACCAGTTCGCGCTGCTCGACCGGCGCGCCGGAACGCCAGCCCTTGCCGTCCACGACCTGCTCATTGGCCAGCACCGTCATCTCGACCGGATCCCAGTTCACCCGCGAGGACTTGCGGTAGGCCAGGTCGTGCTTCCAGAGTTCGATGAAGATGCGTTGCTGCGCGGCGTAGTATTCCGGGTCGCAGGTTGCAAACTCGCGCGACCAGTCCAGTGAAAGGCCCAGCCGTTTGAACTGGCCGCGCATGGCGTCGATGTTCTGATACGTCCATTCACGCGGGTGGACGCCTCGCTCGAACGCGGCATTCTCGGCCGGCAGGCCGAACGCGTCCCATCCCATCGGATGAAGCACGACCTGACCCTTGGCGCGGCGATGTCGTGCGACAGTGTCCCCCATGGCATAGTTGCGCACGTGACCCATGTGCAGCTTGCCTGATGGATAAGGAAACATTTCAAGGATGTAGGCCTTCTCGCGGCCCTGGCTGTCGGCTGCGGCAGGCGTACGGAAAATGTCCGCGCGCGCCCATGCCGCCTGCCATTTCTGTTCTTCTACGGACGGATCATAGCGCGAAGCCATCCGCTCGCTCCTGTGTCTGCTTGATGTCGGGAAGAGTTGGGCCGCGGGCGGCGATCTGCGGCCCCGGCCCTACTCCTGCAAGGTCAGTTGATTTCCGAGACGCGGAGTTGGCGCGCGCGCGTGAGAATCTGGTTCTCAAGTTGCGGCGCGGTGTCCGGATCGACGGCAGCGTCCTGCCACTGACCGTCCACCAGAGTCTGGCGGAAGACGACAACACTCACGCCATCGGCGCGCAGCCGCGAGTCAAGAATATAGACCGTCGCCTTCAGGCGCTCGTTCGGCAGGTCCGAATACGACTTCCAGTCATAGATCACGACGCCGCCAACGGCGTCGGCGCTCACCAGCGGCATGAAGCTCAGCGTGTCCAGCGTGGCGCGCCACAGATACGGGCTGACACCGCCAGGCACGTCGGCGATGAGGTTGGTGTTGGAAGCCTTGCCACCGCCGCATGCCGCCAGCGAGAACGATGCGAAACCGGCAAGGATTGCCGCCGAAACGAGTTTCTTCATTGACTATCCCGGCGCGCGTGCCGGTCCCTTCAGACTGAAAAGACGTTATTACCAAAGCCGTGTATAACACGCGTCGATTGTGCCGCCAGTGCCGAAGTGTACATCAAGGCGCATGTCGCTCATTACCGTGGAGCCAGCCCATGCCGCGCAAGCGCACAAGACATCTCCCCGCCGTCCTCGCGTGCGGTTTTGCCGGTTTTTCGCTGGCTATCCCTGCGGCGGCTCAGGACGCCTGGGACGACTGGACGTTCGAGCCCGGCGCGTCCGTCACCCTTGTCCTTGCGCCGGGCTGGGGCGATCCCGGCGAGGGGCTGACGGATGCGCAGCCAGCATTGGGGGAAGTCAGCCTTGACGCCGCGTTTGACCGCTTCCTCGACAACGGCGCGCAGATCGGTGCGCGCTTTGCCTTCCGCGTTCAGGCCGATCATCCCGCGCGCCCCGGCGGAGTAGGTGCGTTTGGGGCCACGCCCCTGCCCGCTGGCGGTTTCACCGGGATTGCCTCGGGTATTACCGCGCCGGATCAAGGCCTGCGCGGGAGCCTCGAGCGTGCTTACGTGTTCATTGATGGCGGATATGGCGAACTCGTCATCGGCCGCGACGCTGGCATCGCCCGCCGGTTCCACGAGGGCGCACCGGACGCGTTCCGCTTTGCCCGTGCCGATACCGCCCTGCTCGACCCCTCCGGTCTCGCCTTTGTGCGCACTGTCAACGATCCGACCGGGCCGAGTGCAAAGCTTTCCTACGCCACCCCGCGCATCATCGGTCTTCGGGCGGGCATCTCGCTGACCCCGGACGCTGACGAGGCGCGCGGCCTCGACCGTGACCCCGGCGCACGCGCACTCGGGTCCTT
>JBGSUF010000262.1:0-10681 GCA_041736285.1 Hyphomonadaceae bacterium
GCGCGTTCCGGATCGGTCAGGCCCGGCAGTCCGAGTGCCTGCGTCAGCCGGTCGATCGCCACCTGCTCATTGCCCGCCCCCGCCAGTTCGGACGCTGTCGCAAGCGCCTGATCGACCTTCGACAGCGACGCTGACACCACGGGCGGCTTGTCTGGCGTCGGAAGGACGACCGGCGCCGTCGATGCGCAAGCCGACAGCAGCACTGCGGCAGAGGTCGCGAAAATCGTGTGTCTCATGGGAATCTCCAGCTCGTCCGATCATGAACGCGCCCGAAACTAACCGCTCACCGCGCTGCGCCCAAGCGGCATTTCCGTGACGCTTTCATGGCCGCCGCCCGTCTCAGCCAACCGTCTCAGCCAACCGCAAGCGGCACAATCGCCGCAGGGTCGCCCCGGCCCAGCGCTTCCATGGCCCGCGCCGCGATGTGGCGCGCCGTCAGCCCGGCCTGCGCATACATGCTCTCGGGTTTGTCCTGATCCTGGAACACGTCCGGCAGGTGCAGCGTGCGCACCTTCAGGCCCCGGTCCAGCGCGCCGGTTTCGGCAAGGTGGTGCAGGACAAAGGCGCCAAAGCCGCCAATCGCCCCCTCTTCCACCGTCAGGAGGATTTCATGCTGGCGCACCAGCCTCGCAATCAGGTCGGCGTCGAGCGGCTTGGCAAAGCGCGCGTCCGCCACCGTCGCCGAAAGCCCCTGCGCCGCGAGCATCTCCGCCGCAATCAGCGCCTCGGTCAGCCGCGTGCCGTAGGACAGGATCGCGATCGTCGTCCCCTCGCGAAGCACACGTCCCCGACCGATCTCCAGCGGCCCCGGACGCACCGGAATCTCGACCCCGGTGCCTTCCCCGCGAGGATAACGGAAGCAGCTTGGCCGGTCATCAATCGCCGCAGCCGTTGCCACCATCCGCGCAAGCTCGGCCTCATCGGCCGCCGCCATGCAGATCATGCCCGGAAGCTGCCCCATGAAGCCGACATCGAAACTGCCCGCATGCGTCGGGCCGTCCGCCCCGACAAGTCCCGCACGGTCAATGGCAAAGCGCACCGGCAGGCCCTGTATCGCCACATCATGCACGACTTGATCGTATCCGCGCTGCAGGAAGGTGGAATAGATCGCCGCAAACGGCTTCATCCCCTCCGCCGCAAGCCCCGCCGCAAACGTCACCGCATGCTGCTCGGCGATTCCGACATCGAAGGTGCGATCCGGAAACCGCTTGCCGAACACGTCCAGCCCTGTGCCGGAGGGCATGGCGGCGGTGATCGCGCAAATGAGGTCATCGTGTTCCGCCGCCTCAACGAGGGCGTTGGCAAAAACCTTGGTGTAACTCGGCGCTGCCGGCCGCGATGCCTGCTGCTCGCCGGTGATCACGTTGAACTTCGACACGCCGTGATACTTGTCGGCCGCATTCTCCGCCGGCTCGTATCCCTTGCCCTTCTGCGTCACCACATGGATGAGCACCGGGCCGTTGCGCATCGACTTCACATTCTCCAGAACCGCCAGCAGAACGTCGAGGTCATGCCCGTCAATCGGCCCGATATAGTAAAAGCCCAACTCCTCAAACAGCGTGCCGCCCATCGCGAAGCCGCGCGCATATTCCTCGGCCTTGCGCGCAGGCTTTTCGAGGCCGATCGGGCGCACCATCGCCTTGGCCAGCTTGCGCAGGCCGCGATAGGACCGCGACGACACAAGCTTGGACAGGTAATGGCTCATCGCGCCCACGGGCGGGGCAATCGACATGTCGTTGTCGTTCAGGATGACGATCATCCGCGATTTCTGCGCACCGGCATTGTTCATCGCCTCATAGGCCATGCCGCCGGACATCGAGCCGTCGCCGATGACGCAGATCACATTGCGATCCTCGCCCTTGAGGTCGCGCGCCGTCGCAAAGCCCAGCCCCGCCGAGATCGACGTGCACGCATGGGCCGCGCCGAACGGGTCATATTCGCTCTCGGCGCGCTTGGTGAAGCCGGACAGGCCGTCAGGCTGACGCAGCGTGCGGATACGGTCCCGCCGCCCGGTCAGAACCTTGTGCGGATAGCACTGGTGGCCGACATCCCAGACGATGCGGTCTTCCGGCGTGTCGAAAACGGTGTGAAGCGCCACGGTCAGTTCGACCACGCCAAGCGCCGACCCCAGATGCCCGCCGGTCACCGAAACGGCGTCGATGACCTCGCTGCGCAACTCATCAGCAACCTGCCAGGTCTGCTTGCGCGAAAGCCCTTTCAGGTCAGCCGGAGTGTGAATGGTGTCGAGCAGCGGCGTGACAGGCGGCATGATACTGACCTTTCGTCCGGGAGCGGACATCAACGACCCGCCACTGCGTGCGGGGAATAAACTCTCACTAATGATTTCTGTGAAGCACGAAATCAACAGATTGAAGCAAGATATGGGCTCGATTGCGAAAAATGGCGAGATGATTGCGTGCCTGTTCGGCCAGCATGGAGACCCGTTCGCGCGCACCATCGATCCCGAGATGGGCCACGAAAGTCACCTTGCCGGCGTGTGCATCCTTGCCGGTCGCCTTGCCGACCATGGCCGGATCGCCGACAGCGTCGAGCAAATCGTCGGCAATCTGATAGGCCAGCCCGAGATCATGGGCAAAGCCGGCCAGCGCCGTGCGCTCGGCGTCGCTCGCCCCGCCAATCAGCGCCGCCATGTCCACCGCGCAGGCGATCAGCGCGCCCGTCTTCATCCGTTGCATCCGCGCCAGCGTCGGCAGGTCGCTGACGACTCGTCCCGCTTCCATGTCGATCATCTGTCCGCCGACCATGCCGCGCGGGCCGCTCGCAATCGCCAGCTTTTCCACCAGCGCGCAGCGCAGGCCCGCATCCCTGTGCGTGTCCGGGCTGGCCAGTATCTCGAAGGCCAGCGTCAGCAGCGCGTCGCCCGCCAGAACCGCCGTCGCCTCATCAAATGCCTTGTGCACTGTCGGCTGGCCACGGCGGAAATCATCGTCATCCATGCAGGGCAGGTCGTCATGCACCAGCGAATACGTGTGAACGCATTCCAGCGCGGCGGCGGCCCGCAGCAATGTCCGCTCGGGCGCATCGAACATCGCGCCGGTCTCAAGCAGGAAGAACGGCCGCATCCTCTTGCCGTCTGCCAGCGCCGCATGGCGCATGGCGCGCATCAGGTTGGCTTCCGGCCCCTCCGCCGGCGGAATGAGCTGGTCAAGCGCAACGGTGATCTTGTCGGCAACTTCGGTCAGGTGGCGCTGGAATTCCATGGATGGGTCAATCGTAACTGGCAGGCTCGGTCGAAATCGCGCCGTCCTTGCCCTGGACGATCTGCTCGACCTTCAGTTCAGCCGCCTTCAGCCGCGCCTCGCAATGCGCCTTCAGCTTCGCCCCGCGCTCATACATCGCGATGGATTTCTCAAGCTCGACATCGCCGCGCTCAAGCTGGGTCACAATGGTTTCGAGTTCAGCCAGGGCGGCCTCGAACGTCATCTTTTCAATCGGCGTTTCTGCCATTCTGAAAGCCTTTCGGTTTTTGCCACCGTAGACACTGCGCTTGTGCCGCTCAATGCTCTTCGCGTGATGGGGCATCAAACGTGTAAACGCGAAACGACCAGTAGCTGTCACCGCCATCATGGCGGCAGCGCCAGCCGAGACGCCGAAGCTCCGGTCGCAGCATCCGGTTAAACCATCCATGCGCCGCCAGGAACACTTTCCCCGATTGCGCCGCCTCATGCAGGCGCCCGGCGGCCTGCGCCGCCCGCTTGCGGGTCTCGGCGATGGTCTCGTCATCGTCGATCGCATGGCCAAAGGACCAGGCCGCCCGCGCCAGCACATTCCATGTCTTGGGCAGATAGAGCGCGCCCTTCAGCCTCGGCGGCGGCAAAGGAGCCTCCACGAAAAGCGGATCGACGATGATATCGCCGACCGGATAGGCAAGCCGCGCAGTTTCCATCGCACGCGGGCGCGGCGAGGAAATCCGCACCGCCGCATCCGCCACCATGGCCTTCAGTTCGTCCGGAGCCGACTGGCCCGGCGCAAGGCTTCCCGCCTCATAGCTTGCCCACCAGCGCACATAGTCCTGCCAGCCGATCCGCGGCCCGGCCGTGCGGTCGAGCGCAGGCCGGCCGTGTCGCGCGATGACGATCGGCCCGATCGCGCCAGCCCGGCCAATGCTGCTGGCCTGATCGGCGGTTTCTGCGGCTGGCATACTGGCGTCCGTCGTCAAAATCTCATCTCCACGCCGACTTCCCCCCGAGCCGACATCAGCGCCGGACTGCCTTGGCGGTCTAGAACGCGCCCGGCCTCAACACAAGCGCAAGCCGGCCACACCATCCCAATCCTTCGCACGCGCACAATGAAAAGCGCTTGCCATGGGCCGATTAATCAATTTCCCTTGCGGAACAACGAGAAAAACAGGGAGACAATCCAATGACGGTGATGAAGTCCGAAGAGATCATGGCCGAATCCTCAAAGAGTTTCGAGGATGCCATCCAGACTGCGGTGGAGCGTTTCTCCGCCACCGTCCGCAATCTGCGCTCGGCCTATGTGAACCACATGACCACCGTGGTGGAGAACGGCAAGATCAGGGCGTATCGGGTCAACCTTCAGATGACGTTCGAGATCGAGCCCGTTGCGAAGAAGGCCCCCGCCGCCGCATCGACCGCGAAGAAGAAATAACCCTGAACGCCGGAGGGGTCGCCCGCGCTCCCCTCCGGCGCACTTCGGGCCGCTGGCGCGCTCGTCACTCCTCTGACGCGCCTCCAGAGCATGTCACGTCGCCCGTCAGCCCTTGCGGGCAGGCTTCTTACCGGCCTTCGCCTGATGGGCCCGCAGAGCCGCCTCGAATGCGAGGCGGGCCCAGGGCGCAAAAGCGTCGGGATCGTCCAGAGCGCCATCTGGCACGCTCCAGTATGGCATGGTCACGTCCGCCCGCCCGGCCCGCGCATAGACCCATGGCTTGCAGCCCTCCGCCTCGAAGGCCGGCGCGCTCGCCGCGTCCACTTTCAGCAGCAATTCGTCATCGACGATCAAGGCGCAGATCATGCCGTCGATCCAGACACCCTGCCCGCCGAACATGCGCTTCACCCGCACCGCTCCGAACGCGCCGAAGCATCCCTCAAACCACTCGCCCGTCATCCGCCTCCCCCAACCCGCATCCGGCCTTTGCACCAGGCGTTGCCGAGCTATACTCTCACGCCGTCACCCAACGGAGAGCAACATGCGCCCGACACCCTTCGCCGCCGCCGCCATCGCCGCCGTCTTCGCCGGGCTCATCCCCGCCGCCGCACAGGACAACACCGCCATGACCCCGCAGACCAGCCCGATCTGGGACATCTCCCTGACCGCGATCGACAACTCCCCCCTGCCGCTGTCAGCGTGGGAGGGCCGTCCGATCCTCGTCGTCAACACCGCCTCCAAATGCGGCTTCACACCCCAGTATGAGGGTCTGCAGGCGCTCTGGACAGAGTATGAGGACGACGGCCTGATCATCCTCGGCATTCCGTCGGATAATTTCGGCGGACAGGAATACGCCGACAACACCGAGATTGCGGACTTCTGCCAGCTCAATTTCGGCGTCTCTTTCCCGCTTGCCGCCCGCGACAATGTCGTCGGCGCGGACCGCAACGCCATTTTCGCCCGCGCTGAAGCCGTCCTTGGCGAAGCGGCGGTGCCCAAGTGGAACTTTCACAAGATCCTGATCGGCCGGGACGGCATTCCGGTCGCCGCCTTCGGTTCGCGCACCACGCCCTCCGACCCGCAGCTCAAGGCCAGCATCGACGCTGCCCTCGGCGGCTGAACGCTGCGGCCGATGCCGGCGCCGGTGCTGGCGCGGCCGCAAAGCCTCACCTTACGTCGCTCTTGACCACATCGACATGCAAGCGCCATGCTTTGCGGACTAAAAAACCATATCTGGAGGGACTTTGATGACACACCCAACCGACCCCGTGGTGATTGTCGGCATGGCGCGCACCCCGATGGGCGGCCTTCTCGGCGACCTTTCGGACATGACGGCCAGCGAGCTTGGCGCCATTGCCGTTCGCGGCGCGATGGCAAATGCCGGCATCGCTGACACCGACGCCAACGAGATCATCATGGGCAATTGCCTGCCCGCAGGCCAAGGTCAGGCACCCGCCCGCCAGGCAGGCATCAAGGCCGGTCTCGACAAGGGCCTTGAAGCCACCACCATCAACAAGATGTGCGGCTCCGGCCTGCAGGCGGTGCGCATGGGCTATGCCACAATCCTTGCCGGTGACGCCGATATCGTCATCGCAGGCGGCATGGAAAGCATGACCAACGCCCCGCACCTTGTTGACCTCCGCAAGGGTCACAAATACGGCCAGGCCGCGATGAAGGATCACATGGCGACTGACGGCCTCGAAGATGCCTATGAGCATGTCGCCATGGGCAATTTCGCCGACATGATCGCCGTCGAATATCAGTTCACCCGCGAGCAGCAGGACGCTTATGCGCTCGAAACCCTCTCGCGTGCCCAGAACGCGACCTCGACGGGCAAGTTCAAGCGTGAAATCGTCCCGGTAACGGTGAAATCGCGCAAGGGCGATGTGGTTGTGGAGACCGACGAGCTGCCCCGCACCGCCCGTCCGGACAAGATCCCGACCCTTCGCCCCGCCTTCAGCAAGGACGGCACGGTCACGGCCGCCAACGCCTCCGGCATTTCCGACGGCGCCGCGGCGCTCGTTCTGATGAAGCAGTCGGAAGCGGAAAAGCGCGGCCTGAAGCCGATCGCCAGAATCGTCTCCTCGGCCAACCATGCCCATGAGCCGAGATACTTCACCACCGCCCCTGTGCCCGCGATGAAGAAGGCCCTCGACAAGGCCGGCTGGGCTGTTGGCGATGTCGACCTGTGGGAAATCAACGAGGCTTTCGCCGTCGTTCCCATGATCGCCATGAAGGAGCTTGGCATCAGCCATGACATCGTCAACGTCAATGGCGGGGCCTGCGCCATGGGCCATCCGATCGGCGCTTCGGGTGCCCGCGTGCTGGTGACATTGCTTGCCGCCATGGAAGATCGCGGCGTGCACAAGGGCGTTGCCTCCCTGTGCATTGGCGGCGGCGAAGGCATCGCCATGTGCGTCGAGCGCGTCTGACCGGTCGCTCAGCGTTTAAGTCAACGCCGCAGCATCGCATCTGCGCCGCATTGCATCAGGGCCGGGAGTCAGTCCCCGGCCTTTTTGTTTGCCCGGCGCACTGCGTCTTCTCCCAATGAATTTTGCTCCGGCGGTTGCCTTATGGGCTTCATCGCATCACTTTGGGCGGGTAGGAGACCGGCGCTGCGCTGTCTCCACGCTCAGTGGCGCGGAACGCAGACTGCTCCAACGCGTTGGATTTTGGACGCTTGAGGAAGAAAACTGTCATGCCAACTCCATCGCTGGCGCGCAATTATGCCGCACAAGCGGAAGCATTCCGCAACGTTCGCACCACTTCACTGGCACTCGCTGCACACCTGTCGGACGCTGACTCCACCGCCCAGTCAATGGACGATGCCAGCCCGGCAAAGTGGCATCTGGCCCACACCAGCTGGTTCTTCGAGGAATTCCTGATCACGCCGCAGCGCGGTGACAGCGCCCGTTTCGATCCGCGCTTCAGCTATCTGTTCAATTCCTATTATGACAGCGTCGGCGCGCGTCATGCCCGCCCGGCGCGCGGCCTCCTGACACGGCCCTCCCTTGACGAGGTGCGCGCCTATCGCGCCCATGTCGACGCCAGGATGGAAGACCTTCTCGCCGAGGGTGTTCTCGACGCTGCGCTCGTCGAGCTTGGCCTTGCCCACGAGCAACAGCATCAGGAACTCCTCCTCACCGACATCCTCCATCTGTTCGCGCAAAACCCGCTCCGGCCCGCCTTCCGCCAGCCGGAACCGGCGCAACTCAGCCAGATCGGCGACGCGGCATGGGTGAATTTCGACGGTGGCATCCACAGCATCGGACATGACGGCCATGGCTTCGCCTTCGACGCCGAGGGTCCGCGCCACAAGGTCTTCCTGCGCCCGTTTGCCCTCCATTCGCGCTGTGTCACCAACGAAGACTGGATCGCCTTCATCGAGGACGGCGGATACCACAATCCCCTCCTCTGGCTCTCGGACGGCTTTGAGGCCCGCCGCAATGCGGGCTGGACGGCGCCGCTCTACTGGCAGCAAAGAGACGGCGAATGGTGGAGCATGACGCTGCGCGGCTTCCAGCCGATCGACCATAGCGCGCCCGTCGCCCATGTCAGTTTCTATGAGGCCGAGGCCTTTGCACGCTGGGCCGACGCGCGCCTCCCCACCGAACAGGAATGGGAAGTGGCCGCCGACGGTGTCGACACAAACGGCAATCTTGCGTCCTCCGGCCGGCTGCGTCCCGCACGCCAGGGCCCGACCCCGCACGACAGCGAGCATGACGACGCGCGCGACGGCTCGCCGGGTCTCTCCGGCATGTTCGGTGATGTCTGGGAATGGACCGCCAGCCCGTTTGTCGCCTATCCGGGCTTTCGCCCCGCCGCCGGCGCGGTTGGCGAATACAATGGCAAGTTCATGAGCGGCCAGATGGTTCTGCGCGGTGGTTCCTGCGCAACGCCCGGCGGCCATCTCCGCCGGACCTACCGGAATTTCTTTCACCCCGGCAAGCGTTGGCAGTTTTCCGGCCTCCGCCTCGCAAAGGACGCATAATGGCTGACACTGATGATTTGGCGACACCGCCGGTGAACGCGTTTGTCCGGGATGTGCTGTCGGGGCTGTCTGCGCCGCAAAAGCATATTCCCTCGCGCTGGCTGTATGACGCGCACGGCTCGGCCCTGTTCGAGCAGATAACGGAGTTGCCGGAATATTATGTGACCCGCACGGAACGCTCGATCCTGGAGGCTCATGTCGACGCGATGGCCGCCGCCATCGGCGCCGGGGGCACACTCGTCGAATATGGCGCGGGCGCAACGGTGAAGACCCGGCTGCTCCTCTCGGCGCTGGCCTCGCCGGAACGCTACATCCCCGTCGACATTTCGCGCGATTTCCTGCTCGACGCCGCACGCACCATCGCCGAAGATTATCCCGGCCTCATCGTCGAGCCGTTTGTCGGCGATTTCCTTTCCGGGGGACCGGTGATCGCGCCAGATGTATCGGGGCCGGTCGCAGGCTTCTTTCCAGGCTCGACCATCGGCAATCTGTCGGACGCCGAAATCACCCGCTTCATGATTGCCGTGCGAGATCATCTCGGGCCAAGGGCCGCCTTCATTGTCGGCGCTGATCTGCGCAAGGCCGCCGACATCCTCATTCCCGCCTATGACGATGCCAGCGGCGTGACGGCCGCCTTCAATCTGAACCTTCTGACCCGCATCAACCGCGAGCTTGGTGGGGATTTCAACGTTTCAGCCTTCCGCCATGAGGCACGCTGGAACGACGCCGCCTCAAAGATCGAGATCCACATCGTCAGCGAGCGCGATCAGGGCGTCACCGTTCGCGGCAAACGCTTCGACTTTGCTGCCGGCGAGACCATCCACACCGAGGATTCGCGCAAATTCACCGAGGCGCAGCTTCAGGCGCTCTTCGCCGAGACAGGCTGGACCATCGCGCAAACCTGGACCGACCCGAAGGACTGGTTCGCCCTCATCCTCCTGCGCGCCGCCTGACCAAGCCCGCCTGACCAAGCCGGCCTGACCAAGCCAGCCTGACCAAGCCGGCCTGACCAAGCAAGGCCCGGCGATGCAGCGGCATCGTATCCCGGCCGTGCGGCCAAACAGCCATGCAAATCCGCCGATCAAACGAAAAAAAGCCCCCGAAATCCGCGAGGACACCAGGGGCTGATTTGGGTGCGGGAGTAGGATTTGAACCTACGACCTTCAGGTTATGAGCCTGACGAGCTACCGGGCTGCTCCATCCCGCGACAAACTCTTCTTCCGAAAGGCCATACCGGTTGTGGATACGCCATACCGGAAAGACCAGCCGGAATCAAAAAGGTGCCGCAACGACGTGCGACACCGTAATGCCGAAAGGTCGTGACATTGTGAAAGGAGGGAGGCCTGAAATGGCGCCTTTCAGCGCGTCTTGTTCACGTGTGCGGACCTGGCAGCGACTTACTCTCCCATGCCTTAAGACATAGTACCATCAGCGCTGGGGGACTTAACGACCGAGTTCGGGATGGGATCGGGTGGGGAACCCCCGCCATAACCACCAGGTCGGCAGACGTGAACCCAAGTAAACCAACAAAGTCTTACAGTCTCGTCCATGCGATTTTCAACACGCACAGGTTTCGGGCAATCAAGCCAATCGAGCAATTAGTATCGGTTAGCTCCGCGCATCGCTGCGCTTCCACACCCGACCTATCGACGTGATGGTCTTTCACGGCTCTCAAGGGAAATCTTGTTTTGAGGTGGGTTTCCCGCTTAGATGCTTTCAGCGGTTATCCCGACCATACATAGCTACCCTGCAATGCGGCTGGCGCCACAACAGGTCCACCAGAGGTATGTCCATCCCGGTCCTCTCGTACTAGGGACAGATCCTCTCAAATTTCCAACACCCACGGCAGATAGGGACCAAACTGTCTCACGACGTTCTGAACCCAGCTCACGTACCACTTTAATCGGCGAACAGCCGAACCCTTGGGACCTGCTCCAGCCCCAGGATGTGATGAGCCGACATCGAGGTGCCAAACTTTGCCGTCGCTGTGGACGCTTGGGCAAAATCAGCCTGTTATCCCTAGAGTACCTTTTATCCGTTGAGCGATGGCCCTTCCAT
>JBGSUF010000294.1:0-1670 GCA_041736285.1 Hyphomonadaceae bacterium
GCTGCGGCCATCGGGCCAGCCTGTGAGTTGTGCGACGGCGCGGCGCAGGACGCCGTCCAGAGCGCGGTTGCCGCCACCATCAGGGCGCGTGCGCGAATCATTTTTCCTCCCTTCGGCCTCTGCGGACCGTCTTTTGATCCGCAATCGCCGCGCGTGTGCGGGGACGAGGTCAAACTTCAAAAGAGAAGCTAACAGACAAATGATATCGCTATCAACAGCGATTGACGGGCCAGCGCAAAAAAGGGTAACGCTAACATCAAGGAGTGTCGACAGGTCAGGCACGGCGTCACGCGGTGCGAGGGGGAGGGACGAGGATGATGTTCACAGCGCGAGACCGGCTGAAACTTCTGGCAGGTGCCGGGCTGGCCGCATTGGCGGCCTGTGGGGGCGGCGGCGGCGGATCGTCCCGCCGTGTGAACCCGGCCCCTCCGCCCCCGCCGTCGCCGTCCGGACCGGGCCAGAAAGTGCTGCGGGACGTGTATGCGGGCAAGTTCGCGGTCGGCGCCGCCATCGGCACAGCGCAATTGGAGGCGTCCAGCCGCGACCGGGACATTCTGCTGAGCCAGTTTTCTTCGCTGACGGCGGAAAATGTGATGAAGCCGGCCACGCTGGCACCGTCGAGGGGGCAATACGACTTCGCCGCCGCCGATGCGATTGTCGATTTTGCGCAGGCCAACGGCATGCAGGTGCGCGGACACACCTTGCTGTGGCACCGTCAGACGCCGGACTGGTTTTTCGGCGGAGACACTGCGGAGGTGCGCGCGCGGCTGGAAGATTACGTCACCCTTGTCGTCTCACGCTATCGCGGGAAGGTCAGCGCCTGGGACGTGGTCAATGAGGTGGCCAGCGACGATGCCGGCGCACGCGCGCCCTATCGCGACAGCAACTGGTATCGCGCGGTCGGCGGGCCGGACTTCATCGAATGGGCGTTTCGCGCGGCGCGGGCTGCCGACCCAGACGCCAAGCTTTTCATCAATGATTACAATACAGAATATCCTGACAAGCGGGATCGCCTGTTGCAGATCGTGCAAGACCTGCTGGCGAAGGGCGTGCCGATCGACGGGGTGGGACACCAGTTGCATATGGATGTCGGCAACACGGCGGAGCAGGCGCTCGATGCGGTGCGCGCGGTCGACAGCCTCGGCGCGGGTCTGATCAACCACGTCACGGAGCTGGACATATCGGTCTATGACGATCCGCCGAGCTGCTTCTTTGGCGGGGAAAACTGTGAGCCGGATGTCGGGATCCCAATGCCTGCCGAGATTGCGCGCAAGCAATCCCAGCTCTACCGCGACCTGTTCGATGGCTTTGCCGGTTTGGCGTCGCTGCAGTCCGTCACGTTCTGGGGCGTGAGCGATGCGCAGACCTGGCTCAACACATTCCCGGCGGTGCGGCGCGATCATCCGCTTTTGTATGACCGCCAGCGACAGGCAAAATCGGCGTTCCACGCTGTCACTGATCCGGCTTACGTGATTTCCTGATAGCTGCAGCTCTTTTCCTGCGGCCCTTTCCCTGCAGAATCTGGTTTCCCGACTGCCTTGAGGTGTTTTCAGCATGACCCGATCCCGATCCTTACGTCTTGCCGCACTGGCGCTGTCGATTGCACTTGCCGGGCCCGCTCTGGCCGGGCCCGCTCTGGCCGGGCCCGCTCTGGCCGGGCCCGCTCTGGC
>JBGSUF010000303.1:0-3266 GCA_041736285.1 Hyphomonadaceae bacterium
CGGAGCGCGCACACGATCTGCCGCAGCGTCTGGGTGCGGCGCGCATCCTTGTCGTGCGCATCGGCGGCCGCTGCGGCGCTTCGAAGGCGTTCCCGCAGGGGCAGGTTTTCAGTCTTGGTCATGGTGGTGGTCATTGTTGGCGTATCGTCAATGTTGGTGTTGTCGCCTGGGTCTCAAACCCCTAAACGGGGGTGACCGGCGCTCTGGGGACGTCTCGAACTTTACTGCACACTGCACAAAGCACGTCGTGCAAACAAGCGTTGCGAAACTCTACCTTCGTTGCAGGCGATGAAGAACACCGTCATTAGCGCTTGACGCCGTCGGGCGTCGGCGCCTATTTCCCGGCGGTTTGTTTAAGATCGACTTAAGGCCGGTCCCTGCTGTGAGGAGCGACTATCTATGCCCGACTCAACCGACAATCAAGAGGCAGCCGCGGCAACAGGTGCAATGGTTCTGGCCGACGGGCGCGCCTGGCTCGGCCATGGTTGCGGGCTGGAGGGCGTTTCGGTCGGCGAGTTGTGCTTCAACACGGCCATGACGGGCTATCAGGAGATCCTGACCGACCCCTCTTATGCCGAGCAAATCGTGCTGTTCACATTCCCGCACGTCGGCAATGTCGGCACCAATGACGAAGATCAGGAAGCCATGACGCCGCGCGCCGCCCACGCCGCCCGCGGCGCCATCTTCCGCGCACCGATCACGCCGCCCTCGAATTTTCGCTCCACCGGGGGATTTGACCTCTGGCTGGCCGCGCGCGGCATTATCGGCCTGTCGGGCGTCGACACCCGCGCCATCACCCGCCTCATCCGCGAGGAAGGGATGCAGAAGGCCGCCATCGTCCATGCCCGCAATGGCCGGATCGACATCGCGGCCGCCGCCCGTGCCGCCGCTGATTGGGCCGGCCTTGACGGCGCCGACCTTGCCGAGGGCATGGTCGCCGACGCGCCGTTTGCCGCCGACGAACAACTCTGGACACTCTCGCCCTCCGCAGAGGTTGCCGCGCGCGACTTTCCCTTTCACGCGGTCGTGCTCGACTTTGGCACCAAGCGGAACATCCTGCGCAATCTCGCCAGCGTCGGCATACGCTGCACCGTCCTGCCCGGCGATGCGACGCTGGAGGACATCCGCGCGCTCTCCCCCGATGGCGTTGTGTTCTCGAATGGTCCCGGCGACCCGGCAGCGACCTTTGCCCGCATCGGTGAGACACTGAAAGCCATCGTCGCCTCCGGTCTGCCCATTCTCGGCATCTGCCTTGGCCACCAGCTTCTGGCGCTCAGCCTTGGCGCGCGCACGATGAAGATGGATCAGGGCCATCACGGCGCCAATCACCCGGTCAAGGATCTGGCCACCGGCAAGGTCGAGATCGTGTCGATGAACCATGGCTTCACCGTCGATGTCGCCACCCTGCCGGTCGGCGTGACCGAGAGCCACCGTTCCCTCTTCGACGGGACAAATAGCGGCCTCTCCGTCGCCGGGCGCCCGATCATTTCCGTTCAGCACCATCCGGAGGCCAGCCCCGGCCCGCAGGACAGCTTCTACCTGTTCCGCCGCTTTGCTGACCTGATGCGGGAGGCAGGCGGCTGAACGCTGTCCCACTCGCCGTGCCCGTCCCGCCCCTGGGGCACAACCGGCTCGCGGCCATCATCGACGATCTCGCTGCCCGAGGCTGGACCCACCAGCCCGCCCTTCTCCCATCGGACATGACGGCCGCCTTGCGCGCCGACCTTGCAGGCCTGGCCGCCGAGAAGGCGCTGACGCTCGGAGGTGTCGGGCGGGAGGACAAGTTTGCCCTCGACCGGGACGTGCGCCGCGCGAAAATCACCTGGCTTGACGGTCAGTCGCCCGCCCAGCGAGCCTTCATGGACTTTGCCGAGACGCTGCGCATCGCCCTCAACCGCGAGCTTTACCTCGGCCTCTTCGCATTCGAGGCCAATTACGCGCTCTATCCCGTCGGCGGCTTCTATCAGCGGCATCTCGACAGCTTTCGCGGCCCGCGAAACCGCGTCATCTCGCTCGTCGCCTACCTCAATGCCGACTGGGATGAAGGCGATGGCGGCGCGCTCGCGATTTATGCGCCGGATGCACCCGCAGATGCCGACCCCGTCATCCGCATTGCGCCTTGCCCGGGCGATCTCGTCCTGATGCTCTCGGAGGACATTCCCCATGCCGTTGAGCCGACCCGCCGCGAACGTCTCGCCATTGCCGCATGGTGGCGCGTCAACGAATCCGGCCCTGACCGGGTTTCACCCTCAAGCTGACGGCGGACGCGGCACCTCAGCCGGTGCCAATGGCTGGGAACCTGTTCAGCCGCCGCCGAGCCCGCAGGCTTCCGGCTCCATCGGGTTCAGCACCAGAAGCCGCGCTGTCGGCACGCCGAGTTCGCGCACCAGATAGCAGCCGCGCACCGTCAGCCGCATCATGTCACCGTCCTCGGTCGCCAGTTCCGGCGCGTATTCACAACCAATGATGTTGGCCGCATGAAGGTCGGGGCGGCCGGGCCGCAGGGTCAGGAAGATATGGTTTGAGCCCGTCGGCAGGGAGATTTCCGAAACGTCCTCCACCTCGCCGAAGCCGCAGTCCGGGCCAAGCTCACGCCGTTGCTGACCGAACCCCGCCGCCCGGAAACGCGTGCCCGGCATGTAACCCAGCGTCAGGTCCACAATGTCGAGATCGCCAAGCGCCTCGATCGCTTCGGGCGCGTCGAAGGTGAGTTCCATGTCGGGCATTTCCGCAACGATCTTCACCACGCCGCGCCCGGCCGCGCCCGCTTCCCCGGCCTCCTGCGCCAGCGCCGGCCCGCACAGGGCCAGCGCCATCATCACTGCAAAATTCCGCATGCTACTTCCTCCCACGTCCACCAAAGCCCTATCTGCGCCCGTGAAGATGGCGGGATTGTGGGCGACTGGCTGATTACTTGCCCAGATCGCAGAACCTGACGGTCCGCGTCGTACCATCCGGCTCGCGGATGTCGAACGCCTCGCCGGTATAGCTCTCGCCTTCGCAGAGATAACCGATCTGGTAGAGGTCCAGCAGCGTCTCAGGCTGCGCCGTCACACCGCCCGACATCAGAAGATCAACCGCGTCATCATGGCGGCCGAGCCGGAACAGGGTTTCGAAACGTTCCGAGCGGGTCACCTGCGCTGTCTCAAGCCTTGTGTTGAGGTCGGTCGCCTCGGCCTGCGTGCGGGCCAGCGCGGCCAGCGCCGTCTCCCCCATCGGCGTCCCGGCCATCAGCGCCGACACCTCCTGGAAGTCGGCCACCGCAC
>JBGSUF010000304.1:0-5938 GCA_041736285.1 Hyphomonadaceae bacterium
GGAAGCGATCGGGAGCGCCTCGGACGGTGCGGCGTCCAGAGCGACCTTCGAGGCGTCTGCGAGGGCGGCGCGCAGGGCGGTGAGGATGGCGCCGAAATGGTCATGCGTGGTGGCATCGCCGGGCGGATGGGCGGCAAAAATGCCGGAAAGGGTCTCCGCGAGAAAGGCGGCGTCGCTTTCGGCGCGGGAAAACAGCCGCACACCCGCAACATCGGTCGCGCCGTCAATCACCCAGGCCGTCCCGGCGGAAGGATCGTGGCCGAAACGGTCATCGCCGGTGCCGCGCCCCTTGCCGGGGGAATTGACACTGGCACGGACGGTGAAGCTGCTCATCCGGTCAGGCTGACATGCCGGTGGCGAGCTCGATGGTCGGGCGGCGCGGGCGCGCCTTGGCCGGCAGGATGCAGATCACCTGCGAGCCTTGTCCGGGTTCCGATTTCAGCATCACTTCGCCGCCATGCAACTCGACAAAGTGGCGGACGAGGGCCAGCCCGAGGCCCGCGCCGCGCTGGTCGCCGGAGTAGAAACTGTCCCACGAGGCGACCTGCTTTTCCGGGTCAATGCCGCGGCCGGTGTCGGTGACGATCAGGCGGACAAGGTCGCCGGAGCGGTCGGCACTGACGATGACTTCGCCGCCTGGCTCGGAGAAGCGCAGCGCGTTCGATATGAGGTTGAACAGCACCTGACGGATGCGCTTGCCGTCCGCGCGGATCAGGCCGATGTCGTCCGGCACTTTCGCGCGGACGGTGATTTCCGTGTCGGCGGCCTTGGACACCACCATCTCGACGCTGTCTTCGATGACGTCGGCAAGGTTTACGTCCGACAGGTCGAGATCCATCTTGCCGGCCTCGATGAGGGCGAGGTCGAGGATGTTGTCGATCAGCTTGTTGAGGTGTTCGGACGCGGTGAGGATGGAGGTGACGTGATCATACTGACGCTCATTGAGTTCGCCATGCTTCTTGCCTTCCAGGAATTCGGCGTAGCCCATGATCGTCGTCAGCGGCGAGCGCAGCTGATAGCTGACATTGCGGACGAACTCGGTCTTGAGCTCGTCGGCGGTCTCGAACGCTTCGGCCCGGTCGCGCAGGGCTGCCTCGAACTTGCGCGTGGCGGTCACGTCGGCGAAGGCGATAAGCGTGTCACCGTCCGGCAGGGGCTGGGTCAGGAAGGTCAGCACCGAATTGTCCGACCGCTGCATCTCGCCATGGGTTTCCTGGCGTGAGTTGGGTGACGGGTCGGTGATGCGCGCGCGCATCTGCGCCCAGACGTCGCGGTCGTGGAACAGGCCGACGCAGTTGTCGACGATGGAGTTGAAGTCCGGATTGTTGCGCACCGCCTCGTCGTCGAGCGCCCAGAGGCGCTTGAAGGCGTCGTTGCACAGGCGAAGCCGGGCATCGCGCGAGAACACCGCAACCGCTTCGTGCAGGTTGTTCAGGGCCGCCGTCTGGGTCTCGATCAGTTCGTTGAAGCGGGTCTTCAGGTCGATTTCCTGCGTCAGGTCGCGGAAGATCAGGAGAAGACCGCCAAGCGGGTGACGCTGGCGGGTGATGGAGACGGTGCGGCGATCCGGCAGATCCCAGCGCTCCTCGTCGACGCCCGACTGCAGGTCCTGGTATCGGCTGAGTTCGGTGGCGCGCCATGTTGCATAATCGCGCTGGGTGGGAAGCTTGCGCTGTGAACGCAGCTGATCAAGGATCTGGCCATGCGTCGGCTGGGTGATGAGATAGCTCTCATCCATTTCCCACATCTCCGAGAATGCCCGGTTGTGGTAGATCAGCTTGCGCTCTTTCGAGAAGATGGCGATGCCGTCCTGGACGTGGTTGAGCGTCTCCTCGTGCGCCTTGACGTGGCGCTTGAGTTCCTTGCGGGCGGCGTCCTGATCGGTGACGTCGAAGGCCATCGCGCCGGCGCCGCCGGCCAGCGGGAAGGTCAGCACGCGCAACGAGCGGCTGGCCCCCTCGATGACTGTGGTCTGGACCTCGTCGAATTCGCGGTTCTCGGCCACCGTCTTGCGTGCCTGCAGGGCGATGTCCTGGCTCAGCATGATCTGGCGGTCGACGGCGGCGGCGTTGTCGGTCGCCTCAACGGCTGTGAGATAGGCGGGGTTTGCCCATGTCAGCTTGCCCATGCCCGACACCTGCCAGGCGGGGAAGGGCGCGCGTTCCATCATGTTGAGGAAGGCTTGCGGATTTTCGGCGATGATGCGCTCGGCCTCGACAAAGCGGCGGCGCTGCGAGCTTTCCTCAAGCTTCTTGATGGTGGCGTCCGATATCCAGACGACGGCGCGGGCCCCGGCGGTGCGGCCGTCAGCCTCCAGCAGGCGATTGTTCGGACCGATGATGGTCAGCGAGAACGGCACGCCGGACTTGCGCAATTCCTGCAGGCGAACGCGAAGCGTGGTGTCGAGGCCGGAACTGTCGCGCGCTTCGTGGTCGGCGAGCCCTTCCAGAATGCGGATGGCGGGATCTTCCGACAACGCCTCGTCGGTGAATTTCAGAAGGCCTGCAAGCGCCAGCGGCGAGCCGTAGACGCGGGGCGTGCCGAGATCGTCCTCATCGGTCTCCACATCCGGGTCTTCCCAGATCAGAACGACACCGGCAAATGCGCCGAACACGCTGTCGGCGCGGGCCAGCCGCTCTTCAAGTTCGCCCATCTTCTCGCGGTAATGGTGCGCTGCGCCGCGTGCGCCGGACGACACGCGCGCCGCCCAGAGCAGAGACGCAATCGCAAGAGCCGAAGCCCCCGTTGCCGCGATGATCGGAACCTGGTCCATCGTTATGGCCATGGTCTGGCACTCCTGAATGCGAATCGGCGTTCGCTAACGCTACATTTACCCTCGTTAACGTGTAGATGCCATGTCGTTAAACCGGAGTTAACAGATCTGGCGCTGCCGGTAACCGTTTGCAGCGCAGACAAGGTGTTCACCGCCGGAAGGGGTAGGTGGCAAGACGCCAGAGCGCCCAGATTGGCAGGACAACACCGGCCCCCGCAAGGGCGGGCTTCCAGAGGTGGGTGGCTGACCAGCCGAACGCGGCGGCGGTGTTGCGCCAGAGGTCGGCGGCGGCGCGGGTGGCGTCGAAACCCGGATCGGCGGGATTGAACTGCAGCGCCAGCATGACAAAGCCGACGATCACGCACAGCAGCAACAGCTTGATGTAGCCGAACGGCCCCAGCAGGAAGAGCCGCGCCAACGGGGATCGCTTCTTGCGGGCCTTTTCAAGCTCGGTCTTGCGGCGCTTGCGGGCCTCCCCGGCCCAGCCAAACCAGCCATTGCGCGGCGGGCCTGCAGGGTGTTCGGCGTCGTGCCCGGCGACTGGCGCAGCTTTGCCTGCAGCCTCGCCGGCCGCGTCAGCCGATGGCGCCGGGATGTTGACTGGTGGTGTTTCGGGGGCGGGCGAGGGCGTTGTCATGTGTGAGAGAATACGGCGCGGGCGCGGCCGAAGCCAGAGCCCGCGCCATTGAGGCGGCGC
Organism: Hyphomonadaceae bacterium; assembly: GCA_041736285.1. Lineage (GTDB taxonomy): Bacteria > Pseudomonadota > Alphaproteobacteria > Caulobacterales > Hyphomonadaceae > JBGSUF01. The sequence continues at coordinate 3,471 of JBGSUF010000304.1, forward strand.
CCTTTAGCCGGCTTTCTTCTGGACCAGTGTCGTGTGCGGATAGGGGATGGAGATTCCCTTGGCGTCGAAGGCGGACTTGGCCTTTTTCGTGAGATCGAATTTCACGGCCCAGTAGTCGCTGGCCTTTGTCCATGAGCGGGTGGTGATGTCGACGGAGCTTGTGTTGAGTTCGGTGACGGCGATGAAGGGTTCGGGATCGCGCATGATGCGCGGGTCGGCCTCGACGAGGCCGCGAAGCGTGTCCATGGCGACGTCCATGTCATTGTCATAGTCGATGCCGAAAACGATATCGACGCGGCGCGTGTCGTAGCCGGAAAAATTGGAGATGACACCGTCAATGGCCTGGCTGTTGGGGACTAGAACCTTCACGTTATCGACGGTGGCAAGGACGGTCTGGAAGAGGTTGATATCCTTCACCGTGCCGGCCACGCCCGCCAGTTCCACATAGTCGCCGAGCTTGTAAGGCCGGAACAGCATGATCATCACGCCGGATGCGATGTTGCCGAGTGCGCCCTGCAGCGACAGGCCGATGGCGAGGGTCAGCGCACCGAGGATTGCAACAAAGCTTGTCGCCTGCACGCCGAAGACCTGAAGCGCGGCGATGAAGACGGCGGCGGTGATGAACCAGCGCACGACGGAGGCGAAAAAGCTGGCCAGCGTCTTGTCGATGCTCTCGCGCTTCTCGGCTTGCTTGTGGACGAAACCGGCGAGCCAGCCGGCGATACGAAGCCCGACGATGATGACGAGGAGGGCGCCGACAACCTTCAGCGCGCCGGAAATGATCATGTCCTGATAAGCGGCCCAGACGGCCATGGGGTCGAGCAGGTTGACGGCGCTCTGGGACGCGCCTGCGCCTGCGGCGGCGGTGGTTTCACCTTCCATGATGGGGGTCTTTCCTGTCTGTCGGGGCCATTTCGGGAGATGCCGACAGTGGCCGGCACGCCTGCCCGCCGCCCCTTCGGACGGACCAGCGCGTTAGGTTCGAACGACGAGGGCGTGATGAGCGCTATGTGTCATCCTCGCCCGCAGTCTCACCATGCCTGACGCGCAACGCGGGCGGAGGTTCCTTGAAGGTCTCGGTCTGGTGCGGATAGGGGATGGTGATCCCCTCGCGGTCGAAGGCGTATTTGATGGCGCGGTAGATGTCTGCGCGGACCTCGATGAATTCCGAGTTGGCAACCCATGCGCGCAGGCGGGTGACAATGGAGGAGGTCGCGAAGGCGTGTACGCCCGTCCAGATGTCATCCTTGGCGAGGACGCGCGGATGGTCGCGGGCGACACCGCTGATGACGCTGAGCGCATGGTCGATATCGTCGTCATAGTCGATGTCGAAATAGAGATCGAGGCGGCGGCGGGCAAAGCGGCTGAAATTGGTCGCAGGCTCGCTCCACGCCACCGTGTTGGGCAGAATGACGGCGCGGTTGTCGACGGTCTTCAGCGTCGTCTGGAAGGGCGTGATGGCGACGACCTCGCCCTCATTCTCACCGAAGCTGACCCAGTCGCCGACGCGGAAAGGCCGGAAGATGGCCAGCATCAGGCCAGAGGCAACGGCCTTCAGCGTGTCCTGCAAGGCAAGGCCGATGGCAAGGCCAGCCGCGCCGACGAGCGCCACGAGCGTATTGGTGTCGAACCCGACCCTGTCGAGCGCCACGACGGCGGCAATGATGAAGATCGCGTATTTCAGGATGGACGCGAAAAAGCCGAACAGGGTGATGTCGGCATGGCTGAGCTGCTGCGCACGCTGGCCAAAGCGGTTGATGGCCCGGCTCGCCCACCGGGCAATGAAGTACGCGGACACGAAGATCAGGATGACCGACACGGCCGCAGGCCACGCCGTCGCCAGTTGCGCGCCGATGGGCAGGCCGAGCACGTCAAGCCCGGCGGTGATGATGGCGAGAAAGGTCGCCAGTTGCACGACCGGGGCAAGAATGTCGCCCAATGACCCTTCGAAGGTGGATTTGTCCTTGTGCAGCGAACGTGCCGCGAGGCGCACCACGGCCTTGGCCAGCCATGACACGATCCAGGCCAGAAGGAGCGCGCCGAAAATCACCACAGCCCGCCAGACGCCCGGCGCGATCGCGGCAAGTTCCTGCGGCCAGCCCTCGGTCGAGATCGGGACGGTGGTGAGCCAGTCGAGCCTCATGCGGCGACCCTGCCCGGCACGGGCCTCCACAGGAATGCCAGTGCAATCAGACCGGCGATGATGAACATCCAGCCGATCAGGTCAGTCCCCGTGCGGGTCAGGTTGTTGGTGGCAATGCCGGCAAGTCCCCAGCCGAGCGCGGCGAGATAATAAGGCCCCGTGCCCGCAATGCGGCGGACAGCAAAGGCAATGATCAGGGCCGTCACCAGAGCGGCGCTGGCGTAAAGCCATACCGCGTCGGTCGCCCCGTCGCCGGTGATGGCGCGGATGGCCGGGGGGAGTGCAACGCAGGTCGCCGCGCTGAGCCATCCGGCGAGGAGGCCCG
>JBGSUF010000324.1:0-11594 GCA_041736285.1 Hyphomonadaceae bacterium
TCGACCGCGGCGAGAAGGGCGGCGTGGCGGGCGAGGAAACGCGCCTGCGCCTCGGTCGGGGGGAGCGGGTCCAGCGTGACGCTGAGATGTGCGGGCGGGCGACCAAAAAGGCGATCGGCCTCCTCGATGGAGAAACCGGCCAGTTGCACCGCCTCAAACCAGGCGCAGTGATGATCGGCCTGCTTGATTAGTTTCCGGATCGGCGCCGGGAGGATTGCAGGCAGGGAGAAGCGCAGGTTGATGGCGCGCTCAAGGCCGCGCTCGATGTCCTTGTAGCTGTCGCCAAGCACCGTCTTGAACGGCGAGATCATGTCGCCGATGACGTATTCGGGGGCGTCATGGATGAGCGCGGCCATCTGCCATCGCGGTTCCAGACCGGGCTTCAGCCGGGCGCAGAACGCCTCCACCACGAGGGAATGCTCGGCAACGGAAAAGGCGTGCTCGCTGCGCGTCTGGCCGTTCCACCGGGCGACCCGGGCGAGGCCATGGGCGATGTCCTCGATCTCGATGTCGAGCGGGGATGGCTGAAGAAGGTCAAGGCGGCGGCCCGACAGCATGCGTTGCCAGACGCGGGGCGTCTCGGCAGCGGGCCGGGGGGAGCGTCGTGTAGCGGTCATGCCAGCGGGTGTATCCGATATGAGCCGCCGCGTCATGGGGCATGTCGCGCGCGGGGCCTAACGGGGATGGTGCCCCATGGGTAAACGCATTGCGGCGATTTTGTTACGAATTCAACATGTCGCTGCCCGGTTTGGGGAAGGTTTGGTTAAGCCCGAGCGCCGACATTGGGGTCATCAGAACGCGGGACGGTGATGGAGTGAAAACGCAATGATCGAGATGCTGACAGTAGCCGTGACGAACCCGGCCTTTGCATGGGGCGTGCTGGCTGCGGCGGCCGCGACGTTCGTGTTTGCGGCGCTGCGCACGGATGAGGGTGCACTCTGGGGCGACCTGTTTACGGACGAAGCGGAACAGTAAGAGGGCGGCAAGGCGAGGCCGCCGCACAACGGATGCGGTGGCCGCCGGGGCGGACAGGTGACGGGTGGAGAGGGCGGCCGCGACAGCGTGCCGCCCTTTTCGTTTCGGAATGAAATTCACACCGTCCGCGAAAGTTCGAGGAGGAGTCGGGCCGCATTGCGGATGGCGCGGCGCGATGTGGTTTCGTGATTGGTGTGATAGCCGGTGGTCGGCACCTGCACCGTCGTGCCCGTGACCTCCCCGCCAGACAGGGTGATCATGCGGCCAAGCTCGGTCATGCCAAGGCCCTTTTCGGGACGGCCCTGCACGCGCGCTTCGGCGTTCTGGCCGTCGATGATGCGATCTTTGTAGGCGAAGGGCAAAGCGAGGCGGGTGGCGGCGGCCTCGGCGGCGGCGGTGAGGGCGGCGTCGAAAGGGGCGTGGGCATCGCGTGTGCGCAGGATGACGACGCCGCCATCGAGCGCACTTGTGTCATCGAAAGGCGTGGTATCGACGACAATGCAGCGGTTCCACGCGCCGACATTGGCCGACATCCATGACAGGATGTGCGCCGCAGAGCGCCCGATCTCCTCCTCGGCGGCGAAGACGATGCGTCCGCGAAGGCCGGTCTCTGTCAGAACCCTGAGCATGGCGGCCGACAGCGGGTTGTCGAGTTGCCCGGAGACGGTCGAGCCGGTCTCCCGCGCCTGCTGGCGGGCGAAGGCGACCGGCGTCCCTGCCGGGAGCGGCGGCATGGCATCAAAGCGAAAGACCAGTTGCGGGAGGGTCTCGTGGAGGGTCACGCGCTCGATGACGGCATAGGCGAGGCGGCCACCCGTGCGCCGGTCATAGGCGTACATGGTCTCGCCGCGAAAGCGCTCATCGAGGCGGTCGGCAAATTCGGGCGAGGGGGCGACGGTCTCGTTATACTTGTCGGACTTGACCGCATAGGCGGCAAAGCGGGCCGTGCCGTTTTCGTCCATGACAGCGCCGTGGCGGTCAATATGGGCGAAGAAGATCGGTCCCGGCTGGCCGGTGTCGATGATGGCGAGATTGCGCTGGCGCGTCACGGTGAGGCCGGCCGCACGGAAATCGCGGGTCAGATGGTCGAGGAATGGCGCTTCGTGGCCGACGACCGAGGGGGCGTCGAGATACTCATTCGTCTTGGCGACGATGCGCGAAATCAGGAGTTCATTCTTCATGGGCGGCGGTGCCTCGCCATCATGCGGCCCGCTCCACGAACACCGTGCCGGCCGAATATCCGGCGCCGAACGAGCAGATCAGCCCCTTCTCGCCCGGCGCGAAATCGGCCGAATGCTTGTGGAAGGCGATGATCGAACCGGCCGAGGAGGTGTTGGCATAGGTGTCGAGCACGGTCGGGCTTTCCGCGTCGCTGGCCTCATGGCCGAGGACTTTCTCCGCGATCAGGCGGTTCATGTTGGCATTGGCCTGATGCAGCCAGAGCCGCTTCAGGTCGGCCGGGGCGAGGGCGAGTTCGGTCATGTGCTCGCCGATCATGGCGGCGACCATCGGCACCACTTCGCGGAAAACCTTGCGGCCCTCCTGGACGAAAAGCTTGTCGGGATGGCCCGCGCTCTCCGGAGCGGCGCGGTTGAGAAAGCCGAAATTGTTGCGGATATTGTTGGAAAACTGCGTCTTCAGGCGGGTGCCGAGAATGCGCCAATGCGGCCCGGAGGTGATGTCCTCGGCCTCAAGGATGACGGCGGTGGCGACGTCGCCGAAGATGAAATGGCTGTCGCGGTCGGTCCAGTTGAGGTGGCCGGAGCAGATTTCCGGGTTGACCATCAGGACGCGGCGGGCATGTCCGGCGCGGATGAAGTCGGCCCCGGTCTGGATGCCGAACGTGGCGGAGGAACAGGCGACGTTCATGTCGAAGGCGAAGCCGTCAATGCCGAGCGCCTGTTGCACCTCGATGGCCATTGCGGGGTAGGCGCGCTGCATGTTGGAGGCGGCGCAGATGACCGCGTCGATATCGCCCGCTTCGAGATTGGCGGACGTCATCGCGCCGCGCGCGGCATGGACGGCGATCTCGGCGAGGACGGAGATTTCATGGTCCGGGCGCTCCGGTATGACCGGGCGCATGATGGCCGGGTCGATCACGCCGGACTTGTCGATGACGTGGCGCGACTTGATGCCGGACGCTTTTTCGATGAATTCGACGGATGAATGTGTCTTGGCTTCCAGCGTTCCGGCGGCGATGGCCTGCGCATTGGCGACGTTCCACTGGTCGGCCCAGAGATTGTAGCTGGCGACGAGTTCGGCGTTGGACACGGTGTCCGGCGGGGTGTGGAGGCCGGTGGCACGGATGACTGGCTGCGGCATGTCGGCTCTCTCCGATCTGGAATCTGTTCCAGTCGGTTTATCCCGGTGCGGACGGGCTGCCAATGGACTCCGTGCGGCGTTCAGGTCCGCCAGTGTTTCGGCCGGAACAGGTTTTCCAGCCAGCGGTCAAACTTCCACAGGGCGCGCAGGGTCGGATCATTCGGCGCGTCCTGCGCAGTGCGGGGGATCAGAACGCGGTTCATCATCGGGCGGTAGTGGCGGATGATGTCCTCCTCCACCATGGCGCGCTCGCGAGCGTCCTTGATGCGCATGACATGCCGCTCGGTTGCGCCGCGACGCCACCACGCCTCCATCCAGCGCTCATGGCCGAGAACGCGCGAGCGAAAGCTCGTCGCCTTGCCGACATAGAGCGGCTCAAGGAAGAAGAAGAAGCGTCGCCGCACGAAGACGTAGATGCCACTGGAGTCCGGGATGCCCCGGTTGGTCAGCGTGACCTTGAAACGGTAGCGGCGACCGCTTTCGCCGCGCCAGACATGCCAACCGAACGGGATCATCTCACACAGCTCCTCGCGAACATGGTTAAGGATCAGGCCAGTCTGGTTAATGTCGGCTTAACGCGTCGTTAAAGCGCCGGGCTTTCGGGTCATTTCAGGCGATTGCCGCGTTGGGTGGGGATAGGGACGCGATTTCCGGGGTATCCGGAGCGGCCGGGTTGGACATCCGGCGGGGGCGGCCTAGGGTCTGGCGCGTGGCAAATGACAGGACAAGCATGATGAAGATGAGGCGCAGCGCGCTGGTGAGCCTGCCATTGCTGGCGCTGGGTCTTCCGGCGGCGGGGCAGGCTCTGGTGCTGGAGGCGGTGGATGTTCGCGCGGTCCGGCCTGCGGGACAGCCGGGCAACCAGTCGCTGCTGACCCGCAAGGACATTGAGGCGGTGAAGGCCGATCATCCGGCCGGGCTGCTCAACACGCTCGCGGGGGTCAAGATCGAGGAAAACTCCGGCCAGGAAAGCCTGATCGCGATCCGCTCTCCCGTGCTGACGGGCGGGGCGGGGCAGGGGAGCTTCCTTGTCCTGCTGAACGGCGTGCCGACCCGGGCGAGCGCGTTCGGCAATGTGAACATGCTGATGGAACTCCACCATGAACTGGCCGACGCGGTCGAGGTCGTGCGTGGGCCGGGCGGCGCGCGATATGGTTCCAACGCGGTGCACGGGCTGGTCAATGTGCTGCTGCCGGGCGGGGAGACTTGGGAGGGGCGGGAGATCACGGTCTCGGCCTCGACGCTCTCGCGCTACCGGCTCGACGGCGAGGTGTCTGGCGGTGGTGGCTGGCTGGGCGTGAGCGTGCAGCACGATCTTGGCTGGCGGCAAAGCTCCGGGCTGGACCAGTTCAAGCTGTCGGGCGTCCGGTCGTTCACGGCGGGGGTGTGGGACGGGGAGGCGTTCGTTTCGACCGCCTTTCTCGATCAGGACACAGCGGGCTTCATCACCGGGGCGCGGGCCTATGAGGATGAGGATATTGCGCGCTCCAATCCCAATCCGGACGCTTACCGGCAGGCGGGCTGGGGGATGGCGGCGGTGCGGCTGGAGCGGCGCCTTGCGGGCGGTCTCGACCTGACGCTGACGCCCTATGTGCGCGGGCAGGCGATGGAATTTTCCCAGCATTTTCTGCCCTATGACGGGACAGAGGAGAATGATCATGTTTCATTCGGCGTGCTGGCGACGGTCGCCGGGCAGGCCGGGTCGCTGCGATGGCGAGCGGGGCTTGATGTCGACGGTGCGCGCGGCGGGCTGACGGAAACGCAGGCCCGGCCGAGCTTCGGAGCGTTTCCGCAAGGGGTCCACTATGATTACACGGTGAGGGCCGCAACGGCGGCGATGTGGGGGGAGGCAGACTGGCAGGTTTCTCCGCGCTGGCGTTTGTCGGCCGGGCTGCGGGCGGAGCGGCAGCGCCAGGACTATGAGACGGCCGCGCCGCCGGGAATCTCGGGGCGCTTCCTCGTCGTGCCCGATCGCAGTGACAGCTTCGCCTTCGTGTCGCCGAAACTGGGCGTCACGGGGGATTACGGACCGGTGACGGTCTATGCCAGCTATGCACGCGGCAACCGGGCACCGCAGGCGAGCGACCTTTACCGGCTTCAGAGCCTGCAGGTTGCACCGGCCGCCGGCGTCGAGACGCTGGACCAGGTGGAGGCGGGCGTGCGCGGGCGGCTGGGTTTGGATGTCAGTTTCGATGTGACCGCCTATGCGATGAAAAAGCGCGGATTTTTCTTTCGTGACGCTGACGGGCTGAACGTGACGGACGGGCGGACCGAGCATTACGGACTGGAGGCGGCGGCGGCGTGGTCGCTGACCGAGGCGCTGACCCTGTCCGGATCGGCGGCATGGTCGCGCCAGACCTATGACTTCACGCGGATTGTCTCGCGCGGGGAGGAGAGCATTGTGGCGGGCGGGCAGATTGACACGGCGCCGGAATGGCTGGCCGATGCGGCGCTCGGCTGGCAGGTCAGCCCGCGCTTCTCGCTGCGGCTGTCGGCGGAATATGTCGGCGAGCACTTCACCGACGCCGGTAACACCGCAACCTATCCCGGCCACACGGTGCTGAACCTGCGGGCGGGCTATGACGTCGGGGCAGGGCTTGAGGTGTTCGCCGTTGCGGGCAATCTGACCGATGCACGCTATGCCAGCCGGGCCGATTTCGCGTTCGGAACCGACCGGTATTTCCCCGGCGAGCCAATGAGCCTGACGGTCGGCGTGCGCAAACGGTTTGAGAGGGGAGGATGACGATGAAGCTCTACACCACCGAACGGGCGCCGAACCCGATGCGGGTCAAGTTCTTCCTGCTGGAAAAGGGCATGTGGGACAGCGTGCCGCGCCAAGAGATCAACCTTGTCGGCGGAGAGAGCCAGTCGGCGGAATACCGCGCCATCTCACCCTTCGGACAGGTGCCTGCGCTGGAACTCGACGATGGCCGCGTGCTGACCGAGAGCAAGGCGATCCAGATCTATTTCGAGGCGATGTATCCCGAACCGAACCTGATGGGCCGGGACGGGCCGGAGCGCGCCTTCATCGAGATGTGGGACAGGCGGATCGAGTTTCAGGTCATGTTGGCGGTCGCCATGTGGGTGCGGCACGGCCACCCGGCGATGGTCGCGCTGGAAAACCCGCAATGTGCCGACTGGGCCAAGGTCAATGAGGGGCGGACGGCGCGGATGTTCGACTGGCTGGAGGGCCATTTCGGCGCGCAGGACTTTGTCGCGGGCGAGCGTTTCACCGTCGCGGACGTGACGCTGTGGGCGGCGACGGGCTTTGCGCGGCTGATGAAGTTTCGCGCGGGCGATGGCCGGCCGAACTTCGCCGCGTGGGAAGCGCGGATGAAGAGCCGCCCGATGGGGCAGGGCTGAGATATCCCGAGTTTTCAGGGGGCCTCTCACCAGTGCTGAGCAGTTTCAGCGGGCCGAGTCGTCGATCTCGCACACGGCGCAGAGGGCGGGGTGAGCGTGCAGAGGACAGTGTCAGCGCGCAGGGGGGGGGCAGCGCGCAGAGGGGGATGTCAGGAAAGCGCATTGCCGGACAAGCTGCCTGAGAGGCTGCTCATCCGGCGATGACTGGCCACGAAGGGGAAGTGGCCAGTTCCAATTACTCCTGTTTGTTGAATTGGCCAAGTCCCATGCCAGTCTTCGGCGAGGATTTGGGCGGGATTTTCAGCGTTCGCGGATGACGATGATATCATCGAGCGCCTGATCACTATAGAGGGCGGCAACCCGGCCGGCCCTGATTTCCCGGACACGACCCTGATTGATATAGCCCTTTTCGGTGATCTCCCCCTCCGACAGGCTGGCGGCGGATGCTTCCAGAGCGACGCGGGCGATGCGCATGGCGACGCCGCCAGCGGTCTGGTTGTAGGCGGTGAGGGCCATGCGCAGGGCTTCATGCAGGCCGGGATGGCGGGTGAGCGCGTCGGCGCAGAGGTCTTCGCCGAATCGGATGCGACAACGTTTCAGGTCCGGGAAGGCGATGAGGGAGACGTCAGCCTCGTTCAGGCCGCAGACGACGGCGTCGGAGATCAGACCGTCGCAGGCCGAGACGGCGGCGAGGCGAACCATTCCGCAGCTCACCCATGTGCCGTTGGAGAGCTTGAATTCCTCAGCGATGCGGCCGTCGAAGGCGAGGCCTTTTTCGGGGTCGCCTGGATCGGAAAAGCGGACCGCGTCGCCGAGGCAGAAATACCCTTCCTCGTCGAAGGCGGCGGCGGTGCGTTCGGGGTCATGCAGATAGCCAGGGGTGATGTGCGGGCCGCGATTGCGCAGTTCCAGCTTCTGGCCGACGGGGGCGAGCTTGAACTCCGATCCCGGAACCGGAAGCCCGAGCAGGCCCATCACGTCGCTCGGCCAGTGGACATTGGAGGCAGTGGGCGAGGTCTCGGTGGCGCCATAGCCGGCCGAAAGGCTGATGCGCTCGCCGACAGTGGCGATGGCGACCTTCTGGATGCGCTCGTAAATGTCCTGGCCCATCGCCGCCCCGCCATAGGCCATGACCATCAGCCGGGAGAAGAAGTTTGCGGCCATGGCGGCGTCTTCCTCCAGCGCGCTGGCGAGGGCGGACCATGCGGCGGGCACGGTGGTGTGCTGGGTCGGGGCGATCTCGCGCAGATTGCGCATCATCGCCTCCATCCGCCCCGGCGCGGGCGCGCCCCAGTCGATATAGAGTGCGCCGCCCCAGTCGGTGAGCGAGTGGAGAATGGAATTGGCCCCGAAACAATGGCTCCAGGGCAGGAAATTCACCATCACCTGCTGGCCGGAAATCGCCTCGACGCGTTCGACATCCCAGACCGAGCGGATCATCTTGGCGTTGATCGCAAGGTTGCCATGGGTGAGGATGACGCCCTTGGGGATGCCGGTCGAGCCGGAGGTCAGCATGTATTTGGCGGGCATGTCGCCGGTCAGCCGGTCATAGGCGAGGTCGACGGCGGCGGTCGGTGCTGTTTCCAGCGCGCGCAGGGCGATGGGGCGGGCGCAACGCGGCGCACCGCGGCTGTGGATGACGGGGCGATGGCCGGCAATGGCGTCGACTGCGCGCTGGAAATCGGGGCCATGCTCGACGAAGAAGGCCACAGGCCGGACCAGCTCATCGGCGTATCTGAGGCGCGCAAAGTCTTCCGACTGGAGGGCATGGGCGGGCGTGACCGGGCAGACCGGCGCGCCGATGGCGAGCGCGGCATAGGTCATCAGCGCATGTTCGATGCTGTTGCGCGAAAGGATCATCAGCGGCGCATCCGGCCCGAGGCCGAGGTCCAGAAGACCCTGCGCAAGCGCGCGCACGCGGGCGAGGCCCTCGCCATAGCTCAGGCGCTGCCAGCCCTCGGCCATCTCATCCTCCGGGTCGCGCTGGGCGAGCCAGAGCCTCGAAGGATCAGCCCCGCCCCAATAGGCAAGGGGCGCGGCCATATGCGCCGGGCCGGGACGAAGCGGATTGAGATTGCGCAGGTAGACGGTGCCATCCTCGCGGCGGTCAACGGCGATGTTGACCGGCAGGTAGGGCACTTCGCGAAAGGGGGGCAGGGGGGGCACGGGCGTCAGTCCTCTCCGCGATTGTCGATGTGGACGATGGTGCCGCAATGGCGGCAGTGAACCGAGTCGGCGTCATGGCGCTGCAGGCCGCAGGTGCGACATTCGTACTCGACCTTGTCGTTGGGCGTCACCAGCGCTTTCAGGAGGCGCAGGAAGAGGGTGATGCCGAGCAGCATGATGACGATGGAGAGCACCCGCCCCGACCAGCCGACCATGAGTATGTCGCCATAGCCGGTCGTGGTCAGGCTGGTCACGGTGAAATAGAGCGCGTCGACATAGTTGCGGATGTCGGGATTCTTGCCGAACTGGTCGGCATAGACGAAGGCCGTCATCACGAAGATGAAGACGGCGAGATTGGTCACCCGGTCGATGATGCGGTGATGCTCGCGCAGCCAGAGCGAGGTCTTGCTGGCGCGGTGGAGGAGGGAATAGGCGCGGGCAATGCGCAGCGCACGCAGGATGCGCAGGAAGGCGAAGTTCTGCGTCACCAGCGGGGCGAACATGGTGAAGACGACCACCGCGTCGGCAATGTTCATCGGCCGCGCGAGGAAACCGGCCTTGCGGCGGGCGATCCAGAACCGGGCCAGAAGGTCGAGCGCGATCACCGCGCCAATCACATAGTCCAGCGCGGGGTGCGCGCCGGTGCGGTGCTGGAAGGGCGAGGCGATGAAGTAGGCAATCGTCACGATGTCGAAGATCAGGAGCGCCCAGCGGAACGCGCCGGGGGTTCGGCCCGTGCCTTCATAGAGCCAGAAGAGTGTCCGGTTGAAGCCGGTGCGCTGTGACATGAGGCCCCCGGCCTGGCGGCGTCAGTTGGACGAAAGCGTCTCGTTGAAGCGAACGGGCAGCCCGCCGCCCTTGCGGACGATCTCGCCGTCGCGCATCACGAAATCACCGCGCACAATGGTGGCGACCGGCCAGCCCTCGGCCTCGAACCCCTCAAAGGGTGTCCAGCCGCAGCGCGATCTGGACCAGTCCGCGGTGATGGTCTCCCGGCGCTGCATGTCGACGAGGGTGAAGTCGGCATCATAACCCTCGGCGATGCGGCCCTTTCCGGCGATGCCGAAGATACGCTGCGGGCCGGCGCTGGTCAGTTCGACAAAGCGGCGCAGAGAGAGCCGACCCTGATTCACGTGCGTCAGCATGACCGGAACCAGCGTCTGCACGCCGGGCATTCCCGACGGGCTGGCGGGATAGGGACGCGCCTTCTCCTCCAGCGTGTGCGGGGCGTGATCGGAACCGAGCACGTCGACAATGCCGGCGTTGAGCGCGCGCCAGAGCGCCGCCCGGTGGCGAGCCTCGCGGATGGGCGGGTTCATCTGCGCGTGGCCCTTGAGGCGGATGTAATCGTCCGGCGCAACGAGGGTGAGGTGCTGCGGCAGCACTTCGACGCTGGCAATGTCCTTGGCGTCGCGCAGTATCTCCATTTCCTCGGCGGTCGAGATGTGGAGGACGTGGATGCGCTTGCCACAGGCGCGGGCGATGCGCAGGAGGCGGCGTGTGGAGGAGACGGCAGCCTCGACGTCGCGCACTTCGGGATGGCTGGTCCAGTCGCCGTGGCGGGCGAGGCTGCGACGCTCGACGAGGCGGTATTCGTCCTCTGAATGGAAAGCGGCGCGGCGCTTGATGGCGCGCAGCACGGCCTCGACGCCGGCGTCATCGTGGACCAGCAGCGAGCCGGTGCTCGCCCCCATGAAGACCTTGACGCCGCAGCAGCCGGGCGTCGCCTCCATCTCGGCAAGCACGCCGACATTGTCATGCGTCGCCCCGGCATAGAAGGCGTGGTCGATGTCCATCCGCCCCCTGGCGCGGGCGAGCTTGTCGGCCAGCATGTCCGGAGAGGTCGTGCTCGGCTCGGTGTTGGGCATTTCAAAGACGACCGTGACCCCGCCGAGCGCGGCTGAACGCGCGCCGCTCTCAAGGTCTTCCTTCCACTCAAGGCCCGGCTCGCGAAAGTGGACCTGGCTGTCGATCACGCCGGGCAGGACGTGCAGGCCGGTGCAGTCCACGATCTCCCCGGCATCAGCGCCCGCAAGGTTGCCGATGGCGACGGTGCGTCCGGCGCGGACACCAATGTCTGCAAGGTCTTCGCCGCCGGGCGAGACGACCGTGCCGCCGCGCAGGATCATGTCATAAGTTTCGCTCATGGCCTGTTTATGCAGCGTCTTTGAGCGCTTGTCATCCCGGCGTTTCGGTCGCATCTGGAGGCGATGACACAGACAGATGATCAGATGGAACGCGCGGCACTTCGCATTGACGGGGAGGAGGCGGGCGGCTTTCTCGAACGCCTGGTGACCTGCAGGACCGACAATATGAGCGCCGGCGAGGTGCGTCATGGCGCGCTGCTGACGCCGCAGGGAAAGGTCATCGCGGACTTCCTCCTGTTGCGGACGCCAGTCGGCTTCATGCTGGAAACCGACGCCGGCGCGGCGGAAGACCTGATGCGGCGGCTGAAGATGTTTCGCATGCGGGCCAGGGTCGATATCGCGCGCGAGGACACAGCGCCGGGCCTTGCCGATCCGCGCACGGTTGCCGGGCAGGCGGACGTGGTCGCGCGGGTCGGAGCGGCGCGGATCGGAGCGGCGATCGCCATGCTGGGGGTGGATTTCGGGCCGTCGGAGGTGTTCCCGGCCGACATCAACATGGACCTCACCGGCGGCGTGGATTTCCGCAAAGGGTGTTTCGTCGGGCAGGAAGTGGTCTCACGGATGAAGCGGCGCGGCACGGCGCGGCGCCGCACGCTGGGGCTCGCCTTCACGGGCGATGCG
>JBGSUF010000363.1:0-2340 GCA_041736285.1 Hyphomonadaceae bacterium
CGGGCCGGTCGGCAAGCTGGGCGGTCAGGATGACGCGGGCAGAGGAGACGCCGCGCACGCTGGCAATGGCGGCCTCGCAGGCGGCGCGAACCGGTTCCAGGGCCTGGGCCTCGGCGGAATTCACGGCGAGAACCAGCACAGCCTTCCCTTCGGTGACCGTCAGCGTCTGGACCAGACCGGCATCGAAGAGGTTCTTTCCGGTCGCCGGATGGGCAATCTTGCGGACGGCTTTCTCGATGCGCGAGCGCAGGGTGAGCATGAGGCGAGGTCTCCGGCGGCGGAAAGGTTCGGCGTCGAGACTTGGACGCGGCGTCGCCTGCTGGCAAGGGGGGGCTTGCAAGGGGGCGGCGGCAAACGGGCAAGGCGCGGACGGATGGAGGAAGGCGGAAAATCGCAGCCGGAATCGGCAGGTCCGTTCCGGTTCACTCTTTTCCTGACGCAGGCGTCATGTAAAGTCATCGCCAACAAGCGCGTCAGAAAACAGAACACGTAAGGGAGAATGACATGGCAGCGGACACGATGACCGGGTGGCCGGTGATGTCGATCGAGCAGGCCAACAAGCTGATCACATCGCCTGGACAGAATTTCGAACTCGGCGAGACGGTCGTGAACGAGGTGACGTATCGCACCTACGTCAACGCCCCGCCGACCTTGCTGCAGATTTTCCAGCTCGGGCGGATGTATGGTGACCGCATCTATCATGTCCACGAGGACGAACGGGTGAGCTTTCTCGCCCACAACAAGGCCTCGATCCAGCTCGCCCATGACATGATCGACCTGTTCGGCATCCGCAAAGGCGACCGGGTTGCGATCGCCATGCGCAATTATCCCGAATGGCCGGTGGCCTTCTTTGCGGCCATGCTGGCCGGAGCGATTGTGACGCCGCTCAATTCCTGGTGGACGGGGGAGGAACTGCGCTACGGCCTGTCCGACAGCGGGGCGAAACTGCTGGTGTGCGACCAGCAGATTTTCGAGCGCATGCGTGAGCACCGCGACGACCTGCCGCAACTGGAGAACGTCATCATCGTGCGCGACAGCGAAGAGCGGGCCGATCCCCGTGTCGCCTCGATGGATGGCATTATCGGGGAGGTGGCAGGATGGTCCACGCTGGCCGACAAGCCGATGCCGGATGTCGCGCTCGCGCCGGACGATGACGTCACGATCATGTACACATCCGGCACGACGGGCAAACCGAAGGGCGCGGTGGCATCGCACCGGGCGATCATCTCCAACATGCTGAACTCCATCGCCTGTCAGGCGCGCACCATTCTGCGCCGGGGTGAAATGCCGCCGGAGCCGGACATCGACAATCCGCGTATCGCGCTGGTGGCGATACCTTTCTTCCATGCGACCGGGGCTTTCGCGATCATGATCCCGACGCTGGCGCTCGGCCAGCGGTTCGTGTCGATGCACAAGTGGGACACGGTGCGGGCGATGGAATTGATCGAGCGCGAGAGGATCACGACGGTCGGCGGCGTGCCGACGATTGCCTGGCAATTGCTGGAGCATCCCGACCGGGACAAGCATGACCTGTCCTCGATCAATCAGGTGTCCTATGGCGGTGCGCCGTCCGCGCCGGAACTGGTGGCGACGATCGGGAAGCGCTTTCCCGGCGCTGTCCCCGGAAATGGCTGGGGCATGACGGAGACCTGCGCGACGGCGACGCTGAACACGGCGGAGGACTATGTCCACCGGCCGACCAGCGCGGGCTGTCCCGGCCCGGCGGTGGACCTGAAGATCGTCGGTGCAGACGGGCAGACCCTGCCGGTCGGGGAGATTGGCGAGTTGTGGTGCAAGGGGCCGATGAATTGCCGCGCCTACTGGAACAAGCCGGAGGCCTCGGCAACGACTTTCGTTGATGGCTGGGTGGTCACGGGCGACCTTGCGCGGCTGGACGAGGAGGGCTTCCTCTACATTGTCGACCGGGCCAAGGACATGGTGATCCGCGGCGGCGAGAACGTCTATTCCATCGAGGTGGAGAATGTGATGTTCGAGCATGAGGCGATCAGCGACGCCGCCGTGGTGGGCGTGCCGCACAAAGTGCTCGGCGAAGAGGTTGGCGTGGTCGTGATGCTGCGTCCCGGCGCGAGCCTGACGGCGGAGGAATTGCGCCATTTTGCGGCCCGTCACCTCGCCGCGTTCAAGGTGCCGGCGCATGTGATCTTCACGCCCGAGCCGCTGCCGCGAAATGCCAATGGCAAGGTGCTGAAGAACGAGCTGCGCAAGCTGTTCGCTCCGGCATGATGCAGGGCGGCGGCGAAGGGCCGAAACCTGTCGCCCTGGAGGGGCGGCAGGTGGAAGCGGACGGGCGTCGCCATTCGCCCTCGGCGGCGCGCAATC
>JBGSUF010000371.1:0-6135 GCA_041736285.1 Hyphomonadaceae bacterium
TGCCCAGCGCCGCTGCCGGGCCTCCTGCGCGAGCCCCGCCCGCCGCGCCATGTCCGTTTGATTACCCGCCATTCCGCCTGCCTCCCGATCCCGTGCTGGAAGCTCTGGATGATGCAGCCACTCCCGCCCCGGTCGGATTCAGCGCATCACATCCCACACCCCACACGCAATTGTGGGAGTTGAGAGGGAAGGGGCGAGCCGGATATTATCCTCGTCATTCAGAGCGCGCAGGGAGCACGGGGGAGGCGGCGGCTGACGGGCACCAGCCGAACCGAGTGGCACCGCCGTGTCGGCGCATATCGCTACGCTGATTATTCCGTCAAACTTGCAGCCACAGGAGCCGGAGCCAGTGATCTTTGGGCCGGACCCGAATGAACCCACGCAAGTTTAGTGTTATGTCTGGAAAGGCTGGACCGTGAGGAGCGCAAAACTTGCAGGCCCGGCTCTTCTGCTCGTTGCCGGGCCCGAGTCGGCGAGCGCGCAGCGCGATATGCACTGTCACCGAGCGCGCCAACGCCGAAGGGCGCTTGTCGGGCCGATATGCCGCCGCAGACCGGGCGGAGCTGGCGCATTTCTCTATGCTCGATGCACCCTACGGAACGAAGCGGCTTTCCTTTGGATTTATGCCGCACTCCTCACTCCACCCCCAACTCCCGCTCGCGCATGCGCTTGAGTTCGTCGCGGAGACGTGCGGCGTCCTCGAATTCGAGGTTGGCGGCGGCGTCGCGCATGCGGCGTTCGAGGTCGGCGATCACAGCCTTGAAATTATGACCCGGTTCGCCGGGGGCGACGAGGGCGGGCGCTCGCTCCTCGGCGACCTTGCGTTCGCGGTCGCGGCCGCGTCCACGGCCCCGGCCGCCCTTGCTCTCGCCGAGCTCGCCGAGAATGTCGTGAATGCCGCGCACAATGGTCTTCGGCGTGATGCCGTGGGCGGTGTTGTGGGCGATCTGCTTGTTGCGGCGGCGCTCGGTCTCCTGCATGGCGCGCTCCATCGAGCCGGTGATGCGGTCGGCATAGAGGATGACGCGCGCGTCGGCATTGCGGGCGGCGCGGCCAATGGTCTGCACGAGGCTGGTTTCAGAGCGCAGGAAGCCCTCCTTGTCGGCGTCGAGGATGGCGACGAGGCCGCATTCGGGGATGTCGAGGCCTTCGCGCAAGAGGTTGATGCCCACCAGCACGTCGAACACGCCGAGGCGCAGGTCGCGGATGATCTCGATGCGCTCCACCGTGTCGATGTCGGAGTGCATGTAGCGCACCTTGATGCCCTGTTCGCTGAGGAAGTCGGTCAGGTCTTCGGACATCTTCTTGGTCAGCGTCGTGACCAAGGTGCGGTGGCCGCGCGCCGTGTTTTCGCGGATCTCCGACAGCACGTCGTCGACCTGGTTCGTCGTGCCGGTGGAGACAGGACGCACTTCCACGGGCGGGTCGATCAGGCCGGTCGGGCGGATGACCTGCTCGGTGAAGACGCCGCCGGTGCGTTCCATCTCCCATGTGCCGGGCGTGGCGGAGACGTGAACAGTATCCGGCCGCATCAACTCCCATTCTTCAAATTTCAGCGGCCTGTTGTCCATGCACGATGGAAGTCTGAAGCCGTATTCGGTGAGTGTCCGCTTTCGGCTATAGTCACCTTTATACATGGCGCCGATTTGCGGAACGGTCTGGTGACTTTCGTCAACAAATAGTAGGGCGTTATCGGGCAGGTATTCGAACAGGGTGGGCGGCGGCTCGCCCGGCTTGCGGCCGGTCAGATAGCGGCTGTAGTTCTCGATGCCGTTGCAGCTGCCGGTGGCGACCATCATCTCCATGTCATAGGTGGTGCGCTGCTGGATGCGCTGGGCTTCGAGGAGTTTTCCGTGCTGCTCGAAGTGCGCGACCGTGGCTTTCATCTCGGCCTTGATGAGGTCTACGGCCTGGTTCAGCGTCGGGCGTGGTGTGACATAGTGGCTGTTGGCGTAGAACTTGACGGCGGGCAAAGTGCCGGTCGAGCGTCCGGTCAGCGGGTCGAACTCGGTGATCGCCTCGATCTCGTCGCCAAAGAAGGACAGGCGCCAGGCGCGGTCCTCGAAGTGGGCCGGGTAGACGTCGATTGTGTCACCCCGCACGCGGAAGCTGCCGCGCGAAAACGCCACGTCGTTGCGCACATACTGCAGGCCGACAAGCTTGGCAGCGAGTTCCCGCGGCTCCAACCTCTCCCCCACCCTCACCGCGAAGGTCATGGCCGAATAGGTTTCGACCGAGCCAATGCCGTAAATACAGGACACGGAGGCAACGATGATCACATCCGGACGCTCAAGGATTGATCGTGTGGCAGAGTGGCGCATCCGGTCGATGGCCTCGTTGATCGAAGATTCCTTCTCGATATAGGTATCGGTGCGCGGCACATAGGCTTCCGGCTGATAATAGTCGTAATACGAAACGAAGTATTCGACGGCATTGTCGGGAAAAAAGCTCTTGAACTCGCCATAGAGCTGCGCGGCGAGCGTCTTGTTCGGGGCAAGGATCAGGGCCGGGCGCTGCATCGCCTCGATGATTTTCGCCATGGTGAAGGTCTTGCCCGTACCGGTGGCGCCCAGCAGAACCTGATCGCGCTCTTCGCCCTGAAGCCCGGCAACGAGTTCGCCGATCGCGGTGGGCTGGTCGCCTGCAGGCTCATACTCCGCCGACACGCGAAACGGGCCGCCCTCGTCGATCCGGACCCAGTTCCGGTCCGGCCGGTGCGGGGTCCAGTTGGCCGACGGCAAGCCACCGGCCGCATCGCGAGCGACGCCATCGTTGAAGATGCCCTTCGCATCGGGCTGGAAACTCGGAACGGTGATTTGTTTTGCCATGCCCGCAATATGGCCGCGATACGGCGCGGTTGCCAGTGGCGAATGCGTAGGCCTGAAAACCCGGCACAGGGGCCGGGCTTTCTGTTGGCATGTCCGTCAGCGCTGCAGTTCAGCGCTGAGGATCAGCGCTTGGCGAGCCGCTTGCGCGCGTTGCGCGCACGCTTGGTGTTGCCATAAACGCGCTGGCTGGCGCGCTTCTTCAGCTTGGCGGTGTCCCGGCGGACCTTGCGCTTGACTTGTTTCTTGTCCGCTGCGCGAACGAACCCAATGCTTCCGGCCATTGTCTTGAACTCCGCGTGGATCAGGCCGCCAGCGCGGCTTTGGACTGCTTGACGAGGGCGGCGAAGGCGGCGGGCTCGTGAACTGCGAGATCTGCCATGACCTTGCGGTCCACGGTGATGCCGGCCTTTGTCAGACCGTCGATGAAGCGTGAATACGTCATCTTGTCATCGTGCGTGCGCACGGCAGCGTTGATGCGCTGGATCCACAGCGAGCGGAAGTTCCGCTTCTTCTGCTTGCGCCCGATATAGGCGTTGACGCCAGCTTTCCACACGGCGGCATGCGCGGTGCGGAAAGTATTCTTGCGGCGGCCATAGAAACCTTTGGCGGCCTTGAGGATTTTCTTGTGTCGTGCATGTGCAGCGACTTTACCACGGGCGCGAGACATATCCCGGCTCCTTTTCTAGCAGTTCAAAAGATCAGGAATTACTTCAGGCCGTACGGCAGCCACTTCATCACGCGCGGCTTGTCAGCGTCGGACACTGCGTCCGTGCCGCGGTTCTGGCGGATATACTTGCCGTTATGGCTCATGAGGCGGTGGCGCTTGCCGGCAACGCCGTGCTTGAGCTTGCCTGTAGCCGTGATCTTGAACCGCTTTGCAGCGGCTTTCTTGGTCTTCATCTTCGGCATTTTCGATCTCCATTCGGGCGCACAAGGACGCCGCTTGTCAGTCGTTCATGGCCCAGCAGGAATGCCGTTTTGCCCCACATGGTCCGGAAGAGCGGTTGTATGACGCAAAGCCCGCTTGGAATCAAGCTGACTCGTCGCACTTTCAGCCAGAGGACAAAGGTCATCCATCCCCAATGCTCTATCCCCCGATTTGAGCTCCCACATCGAATGTGGGATGTGGGAGGTGAAACCGGAAGAAATGGCATGATGAAGCCCGAAGACCTTTTGCGCCCGACCGAGCGCGGACTCTATTGTCCGCCGGGGGATTTCTACATTGACCCCGTGCGCGGCGCCGTCGACCGGGCGGTCATCACCCACGGCCATGCCGACCATGCGCGGGCCGGGCACGGGGCCGTGCTGGCGACGCCGGAAACGCTCGCCATCATGGCCGTGCGCTATGGCGAGGCGTTCACCGCCTCACGACAGGCGCTGGAGCCGGGCGAGACGGTGGACATCAATGGCGTGACGGTATGGATGGCCCCGGCCGGACACGTTCTGGGCTCGGCGCAGGTCGTGGTCGAGCACAAGGGCCTGCGCATGGTCTGCACGGGCGATTTCAAGCGCCGGGCCGATCCGACCTGCGCGCCATTCGAGGTGGTGCCATGCCATGTGTTCATTTCCGAAGCGACATTCGGTCTGCCGGTCTTCCGCCATCCGGACACCGGAGCGGAGATCGCCAAGCTGCTCCACTCGGTGCGCACGTTCCCGGACCGGACCCATCTTGTCGGCGTCTATGCCCTCGGCAAGGCGCAGCGCGTGATACGGATGATACGGGACGCCGGATATAACCGCCCGCTCTATATCCATGGAGCGCTGGAAAAGCTGTGCGACCTCTATCAGACGCTCGGCATCGATCTCGGACCGCTTGAGCCGGCAACGCTGGCCAAGGGGGAGCGCGCGGACGGAATGCGGTTTGCCGGGGAAATCGTGCTCGGCCCGCCATCGGCCTTCACCGACAAATGGGGACGGCGATTTGCCGACCCGGTGACGGCTTTCGCTTCCGGCTGGATGCGCGTGCGCCAGCGGGCCAGGCAGCGGGGCGTGGAATTGCCGCTGATCATTTCAGACCATGCCGACTGGGACGAGCTGACCCGGACGGTGCGCGATGTAAACCCGCAGGAGCTTTGGGTCACGCACGGGCGCGAGGATGCGCTTGTCCGCTGGGCCGAACTGGAAGGCCGGGTGGCACGGCCGCTGCGGCTGGTCGGCTATGAGGA
The DNA here is from genome assembly GCA_041736285.1 of Hyphomonadaceae bacterium. Taxonomy (GTDB): domain Bacteria; phylum Pseudomonadota; class Alphaproteobacteria; order Caulobacterales; family Hyphomonadaceae; genus JBGSUF01. The sequence continues at coordinate 4,994 of JBGSUF010000371.1, forward strand.
TGAGGGCGATTGAGAGCGGCCGCGCGAAATCCGGGCGCCGGGGTGTTCCGCGGCCATGATGCAAAGCCCGGCGTTACCGTCGCCGGTCCGCTCTCAGTTTATCCAGATTGTCCCTGGTCGTCAGCGTGTTTGGATGCTTCGGGCCGAGCACGCGCTTGCGGATTGCCAGCGTCTCGACATAGAGCGGCTCGGCCTCGCCATACCGGCCTTGATCCGCGTAGAGCGACGCCAGATTGTTCATGCTCATCAGCGTGTCCGGATGCTCCGGGCCGAGCACGCGTGTGCTGATGGCCAGCGTCTCGACATAGAGCGGCTCGGCTTCGCCATACCGACCTTGATCCGCATAGAGCGACGCCAGATTGTTCATGCTCATCAGCGTGTCCGGATGCTCCGGGCCGAAAGCGCGCCGCGCCAAGGTCAGAGCCTGCTCGGCGGGGGCGGTCGCCTCAGCGTATCGGCCCTGCCGATAAAGGCGAATGGCCCGCGTATTGATGCGATTCCATTCGGCCTGCGCCTCAACCGTTTCCGCTGCCGTCATTTCTGCGCCGCGGACGCTTTTATCGCTCTGCTGGGCATTGGCCGAAGCCATCAGGCCGAGACAGAACAGTCCGGCGAGTGTCAACCGTGTCTTGCGCGCGCGCTTCATCGTCAGATCCCCAAATGCTACCAGCCAGTTACAGTGAGCATATACGCGCAGCGGGTTGTTCACAATGTCGCCGGAGCGTTGGCGTGGACCTTTCCGTTCAGCGCAGGCGCAGGCCGAACTCCACGCCGATGATGCGCGGATTGTTTGTGTAGCCGGCCAGATTGTTGAAATCGACACCGCCAAGCGCCGTTTCTTCATCAAGGATGTTGCGGGCAAAAAGGGCGGCGTCCCAGCCGGAGGCTGAGCGGTAGCCGAGACGAAGTCCGCCCTCCCAAAACGCCTGCCCGCGATACTCGGCGCTCTCGTAGAGGAGGAAATTGCGCTCGCCGGTATAGGCCCAGTCGGTCGCCGCGAAGGCCTCGCCACCCGCGAGCGGCCGGGCGTATTCAGCCGACACGCTGGCGATCCATTCGGGCGCGTAGGGGAAGGGGTTGCCGTCGATGATGGCGGTGCGGGCGACGGTGCCGGCGGGGTCCAGCACGGTGCAGGGGGCGCC
>JBGSUF010000377.1:0-1793 GCA_041736285.1 Hyphomonadaceae bacterium
CCGACCGAGCTCTCCGGCGGACAGCAGCAACGTGTCGCCATCGCCCGCGCGCTCGCCGGTGATCCTGACATGCTGCTCGCCGACGAGCCGACCGGCGCCCTCGACAGCCGCACCTCGGTTGCGATCATGAACCTGATGCAGGAGCTGAACGCCCGCGGCATCACCATCATCGTCATCACCCACGAGGAGGATGTTGCCGCCTACGCTTGCCGCCGGATCGAATTCCGCGACGGCCGCATCCTCTCCGACACCCGCCAGACGCCGATCCGCATGGAGGTTGCGCCATGAATCGCTTTTTCTCCACCCTCGCCCTCGCCTTCACCTCGCTCATTGAGCGCCCGCTTCGCACCCTCCTGACGTCGCTTGGCATCATCATCGGCGTCGCCGCCGTCTTTGCCATGCTCGCCATCGGGGAGGGCTCGCGCCGCGCTGTTCTGGAGCAACTCAATTCCGCCTCCACCCGCACCGTCAGCATCTACCAGGACTGGGACCGCCGAGGCCGCGCCAGCCAGTCGCGCCCGCGCCGCCCGTTCAGCGAAACCGATGTGCTGGAAATGCGCAACATTCCGGGCGTGACCGCCGCCACCGGCTCGCTCGACCGCAACGCCAACCTCATCAGCGAGACGGCCGACTGGTCCTCCACCGTGCGCGGTACCGATCCCGACTACCTCCTCGCCAACGACTTCACCCTGACCGCCGGCGAGGGCATCAGCTTCGTGGATGTCGACCAGAACGCCACCGTGGCCGTCGTCGGCCAGACCGTCGCGCGCACCCTCTACCGCGACCAGAACCCCATCGGCCAACGCCTGAAGGTCGACAATATTCCCTTCATCATCAAGGGTGTCGTCGGCCCGACAGACCAACAGAACTGGGGTGGGCGCGACCCGGATGATTTTGTCCTCATCCCGACGACCACGGCTCGAAACCGTATCATGGGCGGCAACACCTATGTCACCAATTATGTCGACTCCATCCAGGTGGTCGCCAACTCGACCGACGCCCTGCCCCGCATTCAGCAGGAAATCGACGTCGTCCTGCGCCGGTCTCGCGGACTGAAAGCCAATGACGCGCCGGACTATCGCGTGTTCAACTTCGCTGCCAACATCAACGCCGCCGCCGAGGCCAGCCGCGTGCTCAGCATGCTGCTGGCGGCCATGGGCACGGTCTCGCTGGTCGTCGGCGGCGTTGGCGTGATGAACATCATGCTGGTGTCGGTCACCGAGCGCACGCGTGAGATCGGCCTTCGCATGGCGCTCGGCGCACGCCGCTCCGACATCATGAGCCAGTTCATGAGCGAGGCGCTGATGCTGTGCCTGTTTGGCGGCCTTGTTGGCCTTGCGGTCGGTTACTCCACCTCCTTTCTGCCCATCGAGAACGATGACCTCAAGCTGGTGTTCAGCCAATCGACTGCCCTTCTCGCCTTCGGTTCTGCCATGCTGATCGGCGTCGTCTTCGGTGTCCTGCCCGCCCGCCGCGCCTCGCGGCTCAACCCGATCGAGGCTCTGCGCCATGAATGATCTCGCCGCCCGCTTCGGCCTTGGCCTTGCCGCCGCCAGCCTCGCCGCCTGCCAGTCGTTTGACACCGCTGGCCCGGCCGCGCTTGTCGCTTCAGAGGATTCAGCCCTGCCGGCCGCCTGGAACTGGAGCGCCGCCCTGCCCATGGACCCGGCCGCAGACTGGGCCTCCAGTTTCGACGATCCGCTGCTCGTCGCCTATCTGGACAAGGCGCTCGCCGCCAACCTCGACATTGCCATTGCGAGGGCACGCCTTGCCCGGGCCGACGCCGCCGTGCG
>JBGSUF010000406.1:0-6534 GCA_041736285.1 Hyphomonadaceae bacterium
GCGCGGGCGGCGGCTCGGCCGCGACCGGCTCACCGGCATCGCCCGCCATCTCGAAGTCGCGCCAGCGCCTGACCATGGTCACCACATGGCCGAAGGACTTGCCGGGCCTTGGCACCTCCGCCACCCGCGTTGCCGAACGTCTGGACCAGCTCACCGAAGGCCGGATCACGGTCAAGGTCTATGCCGCCGGTGAGCTTGTCCCCGCGCTGCAGGCCTTCGACACTGTGGCTGCTGGCAATGCTGACATGTACCATGGCGCGGAATACTACTGGCAGGGCAAGTCCAAGGCGTTCAACTTCTTCACCGCCGTCCCGTTCGGCATGACAGCGCCCGAAATCATGGGCTGGATCGACTTCGGCGGCGGACGCCAGCTCTGGGAAGAACTGTCGTCCGACTATGGCGTCATCGCCTTTCAGGCTGCCAACACCGGCCACCAGATGGGCGGTTGGTTCAACCGTGAGATCAACTCCCTTGATGACTTCCGCGGCCTGAAGATGCGCATTCCCGGCCTTGGCGGAGACCTTGTGACCGCGCTCGGTGGGGCCGCCGTCACCCTGGCCGGAAGCGAGATCTATCAGGCGCTGCAGACCGGCCAGATCGACGCGGCCGAATGGGTCGGCCCGTGGAACGACTATTATCTCGGACTGCACCGCGAGGCGCCCTTCTACTACGGCCCCGGCTATCACGAGCCAGGCTCCGCGCTCGCCGTCGGCATGAATCTTTCCACATGGAACCGGCTTGACGCCACCGACCAGCGCCTGGTGCGCAGCGTCTGCGCGGAGGTCAACCAACTCAGCCTCGGCGAATTCGCCTATGAGAACGCACTCCATCTGGAACGCCTGAAAGCCGAGGGCACGCAGCTTCGCGCCTTTCCGGCTGATGTTTCCGCGCGGGCTGCCGAGGCCGCCGCCGACATCCGTGCGCAGGTCGGGGCCGCAGGCGGCATGGAAAAGCGCGTCTATGACAGCTTCGAAACGGCGCTGATTTCCATGCGCGGCTGGGCCAGTGCGGGTGAAGGCCCGTATCTCTCCGCCCGCGAAGCGCGCTGACCGGCGATGACTTCCGAACTGGCGCAAACCTTCCTGCAGCTTGGCGGCGCACTGGAATGGGCCGGGCTGGTGGCTGCGCCTCTCCTCCTCCTGCCGCTGGCGACGCTGGCCTTTCCCGGCCCGCTTGGCGGCGTCGCTGCCCGCCTTGCCGCCGTGATCGACCGGATTTCCGGAGCTGCGCTCTCCATCGCCATCTGGAGCGGCATTGGCCTCGTCCTGCTTCAGGTCGCCATCATCGTGCTGCGCTTTGTCTTCCGGGTGACCGCGATTGACATTGGCCCGGTCAGCATCGCCTCGCCCGCGCTGAACGACTTGTTGCTCTACCTCTTCGCCATCGGTTTCCTGTTCGCCTCGGCGTCGGCCCTGCGCGATGACGGCCATGTGCGCGTCGACATCCTGCGCGAGCAGATGGGTCCGCGAGGCCGCGCGCTCGCCGACTTCATCGGCACCCACCTTTTCCTCTTCCCGGTGATGATTCTCGTCCTTCTGGCTTCGCGCGGATGGCTCGCCCAGTCGTGGCGCATCTTCGAGGGCTCGCGGGAGGCCAGCGGCCTGCCGACTTATTTCCTGTTCAAGACGCTGATTCCCGCCTTCGCTCTCCTGCTGATCCTTCAGGGCCTCGCCAACGCGCTGCGCGCCGCCGCCATCCTGCGCGCAGGCCCCACCGACGCCCCCTCATCCACCCGTTCCGCCCCCAGAACACCGGCCCTGTAGCGCTCATGGAAATCGAAGCCCTCCTCGCCATCGCCATGTTCGCGTGCGCCATCGTCGCCCTGCTCGGCGGATTCCCGGTCGCGCTGACACTGGCCGGAACGGCGCTGATCTTCGCCCTGATCGGCATATCCCTCAACGTGTTCAGCCCGATCTTCCTCAACGTCCTGCCGCAGCGAATCCTCGGCCAGATGGAGAATCAGGTTCTCCTCGCGGTTCCGCTCTTCGTCATCATGGGCGTGGTGCTGGAGCGTTCGCGCGTCGCCGAAGACCTGCTCCACATCGCCAGCCGCCTCCTTGTCCGCGTCCGCGGCGGCCTTGGCTACGCCGTCATCCTTGTCGGCGCGCTGTTGGCCGCCTCCACCGGCATTGTTGGCGCGACCGTCATATCAATGACGCTGATCGCGCTGCCGACCATGCTGAAACAGGGCTATTCGCCCCGTATCGCCACCGGCACCATCGCCGCCGCCGGAACGCTCGGACAGATCATCCCGCCGTCGATCGTGCTGATCCTGCTGGCCGACGCGATTTCCAACGCCAACCAGGCCGCCTCTGGCGCAGGCCATGTCACGGGCGTCGTATCGGTCGGGGATCTCTTCGCCGGCGCGCTGATTCCCGGCCTCATGCTGGTCGGTATCTATCTCGGCTACATCGCCGTGATGTCGATCGTGCGCCCGTCCTCGATGCCGCGCACCGACGCCGTTTCCGACATTGATCTGCCGCCGCTGCGGGCCTCTGAAGTCATCTTCGGCCTCGGCGCGCCGCTGCTCCTCATCCTGTCCGTCCTCGGCTCCATCCTTGGTGGCCTGGCTTCCCCGACAGAGGCTTCGGCCATTGGTGCCATGGGAGCCATCCTCCTCGCGGGCGCACGGCTGGCATCGACGAACGCCACGCGCCGCCTGATCCTCACAGGGCTGCTCTGCGCCGGAGCGCTCGCGCTGATGGGCGCAAACCTCGACCTTCGCTTTGGCGGCGCGGCCACCGGCTTTGGCCAGACGCTCGCCACGGCCTTCGCTGCCCTGCTTTGCCTTCTGCTCCTTGCTGCGGCCATTGCGGCGCTGCGCGTGCTGGCGCGTGTCGGCCAGCTTGAGCCCGCTTTCCGTTCCGCCATGCAGATCACCGCCATGGTCTTCCTCATCCTGATCGGGGCCGCCCTGTTTTCTCTCGTTTTCCGGGGCTTTGGCGGGGATGATCTCGTGATGGAGCTGTTGCACGCCATCCCCGGCGGGAAGTGGGGCGCATTGGTCGCGACAATGCTGGTGATGTTCGTTCTCGGCTTTTTCCTCGACTTCATCGAGATCGTCTATGTCGTGGTCCCGCTGGTCGCGCCGCCGCTCATCATGCTTGGCGTCGATCCGATCTGGCTGGCCATCCTGATGGCGCTGAACCTGCAAACGAGCTTCCTGACCCCGCCCTTCGGCTTTGCGCTGTTCTACCTGCGCGGCGCGGCCCCGGACGGCGTGCGCACCATCGACATCTGGCAGGGCGCCCTGCCCTTTATCGGTCTGCAGGTCATCATGATCCTGCTGGTCGCCGCGATTCCGTCGCTGGCCACCTGGCTCCCGGCCATCGCCTCGCGCTGAGCATGGTCGGCGCCGCCGCACCCATAGGTAAAATCAATAGAATTGTTCATTGAAATCTATTGGACCTATAGCGGCCCATGCGTCATCCTGCATCAGTGGCGTAGTTTCAATCACAAAGGAGAAACCATGATGGACGGTTCCGGAAGCGCATCGGCCGGCAAATGCCCGGTCGTGCACGGCTCAATGACATCAATGACTCGCAGCGTTCTCGACTGGTGGCCCAAGAGCCTCAACCTCGACATCCTGCACCAGCACGACACCAAGACCAATCCGATGGGCGAGGGCTTCAACTACCGCGAAGAGCTGAAGAAGCTCGACGTGGCCGCCCTCAAGCAGGACGTCGCAGACCTTCTCACCGACAGCCAGGACTGGTGGCCGGCCGACTGGGGCACTTATGCTGGCCTGATGGTCCGCATGGCCTGGCACGCGGCCGGTTCCTACCGCACCTCTGACGGTCGCGGCGGCGGCAACACCGGCAACCAGCGCTTCGCCCCGCTGAACTCCTGGCCGGACAACGCCAACCTCGACAAGGCCCGCCGCCTCTTGTGGCCGATCAAGCAGAAATACGGCAACACCGTCAGCTGGGCCGACCTCATGCTGCTGGCCGGAAACGTCGCCTACGAGTCTGCCGGGCTGAAGACCTATGGCTTCTCCTTTGGCCGGGAAGACATCTGGCATCCGGAGAAGGACGTCTACTGGGGCGCTGAAACCGAATGGCTCGGTTCGGATCGTTACGCCGAGAGCCGTGAAAGCCAAACCCTGCAGGACCATTTCGCCGCCGTGCAGATGGGCCTCATCTACGTCAATCCGCAGGGCGTCAACGGTCAGCCCGACCCCCAGCGCACCGCCAATGATGTCCGCGTGACCTTCGAGCGCATGGGCATGAATGACGAGGAAACCGTCGCCCTCACCGCCGGTGGCCACACCATCGGCAAGTGCCACGGCAATGGCGATGCCTCCATTCTCGGACCGGAGCCGGAAGGCGCCGATGTCTATGAGCAGGGGCTCGGCTGGAACAATTCGACCTCTCGCGGCGTCGGCTCCAACGCCGTCACCAGCGGCCTTGAGGGCGCATGGACCACCCATCCGACCAAGTGGGACAATGGCTATTTCGAGCTGCTCCTCAATCACGAATGGGAGCTTCGCAAGAGCCCGGCCGGCGCATGGCAGTGGGAGCCGGTGAACATCGCCGAGGAAGACAAGCCGGTCGACGCCGAGGATCCCTCGATCCGTCACAATCCGATCATGACCGATGCCGACATGGCGATGAAGGTGGACCCGATCTACCGTGAAATCTCCGAGAAATTCTACGCCGACCCGGCCTATTTCTCCGAGACCTTCGCCCGTGCATGGTTCAAGCTCCTGCACCGCGACATGGGCCCGAAAGTCCGCTATTACGGGCCGGAAGTGCCGCAGGAAGACCTCGTCTGGCAGGATCCGATCCCGGCCGGTTCGAAGAATTACGACGTCGCTGGCGTGAAGGCAAAGATCGAGGCCAGCGGCCTGTCGGTCGCCGACATGGTCGCCACCGCATGGGACAGCGCCCGCACCTTCCGCCAGTCGGACTTCCGCGGCGGCGCGAACGGTGCCCGCATCCGCCTTGCTCCGCAAAAGGACTGGGCGGCCAATGAGCCGGAACGTCTGGCCCATGTCCTGTCCGTCCTTGAGCCGATCGCGGCCGAAACCGGTGCCAGCATCGCTGACGTCATTGTCCTGGCGGGCAATGTCGGCATCGAGAAGGCGGCGAAAGCTGCCGGCATCGCGGTCGACATCCCGTTCGCTCCGGGACGCGGCGACGCCACGGCCGAACACACCGACGCCGACAGCTTCAAGGCGCTTGAGCCGCTGGCCGACGGTTTCCGCAACTGGCTGAAGGACAATTACGACGTCAGCGCGGAAGAAATGCTGCTGGACCGGGCGCAACTCCTCGGCCTAACGGCCAACGAGATGACCGTCCTCATCGGCGGCATGCGCGTCCTCGGTGCCAATCATGGCGGGAGCAAGGACGGCGTCTTCACCAGCCGCGTCGGCGTTCTGACGAACGACTTCTTCGTCAACCTCACCGACATGGGCAATATGTGGAAGCCGGTCAGCGACAACCGCTATGCCATCGTCGACCGCAAGACGGGCGATGTGAAGGGCACGGCCACGCGCGTTGATCTGGTCTTCGGTTCAAACTCCATCCTGCGCGCGTACGCCGAACTCTACGCCCAGAATGACGGCCATGCGAAGTTCGTGAAGGATTTCGTCGCCGCCTGGACCAAGGTGATGAACGCCGACCGTTTCGACCTGAAGATCAACTGATCCGAAGCGGAAACGGACTGAAAAGCTTTCGGGCGGCCCCTAAAAGGGCCGCCCGTTTTCAATTTCCCCGGTGCTTGCAAGGCGCCGCCGGCGTCGCGGGTCAGAGCCCGCTGACCACAAGTTGCAGCGTCGAATTGGCCACCGCCAGCGCTGAACTTTCGGCGTCCAGGGATGCGGGCCGTTTCACGTCGGGATAGGCTGCATCAAGCGCGGCGATGGCCGAAAGGATCGCAAAGTCGGCATCCTCGCTCGCGGCCGCAATCGCCTCGCCGCTGCGCTGGTAGGTCGCCCGCGCCGTCATGTAGAAGCCATAGCCATCGAGATAGGGGCCATAGGCGTCACTTCCTGCGGCATAGCCATACTGCGCCGTCGCCCGGTCGATCTGGTCGGCAATCACGCGCGCGGCGATCACCGCTTCCGGCAGGTCCGACGCCGGAGCCTGCGCCTCGACCTCCGCAAGGCGGACCAGAACGGCTTCGGCGGCTGCCATCACCTCCACCTCCGGTGCCCCGGCAGACGCTGCCGCCGAAGCATCGAGCAGAAGATCATCAAACGGCTCTATCCCAAGCTGGACGAAGGCCGGCTCCATTTCAAACAGGACTTCGCTGACCGGATGGGCGAACATCTCCGCCGCAGAGACCTGCTCGCCGGCTGCATAGGCGTCGCGCGCGGCGAGGATGTGCGCCTGCGTTACCGCCAGCGCCTGCCGGAACACGACCGCATCCGTGGCCGCCAGTGCAACATCAATTCCGCCTTCGCCGTTCTCGCCCTCGCCCGCCTCGCCGCCCGCATAGGCGACCGGCGCCGCCATGTCGGCATCATCGGCCTGTCCGACCGTCTGAAAATCGCCCTCCAGCGCAGCGTTCGGCACGCGCGTCTCGGCCGCA
>JBGSUF010000022.1:0-14139 GCA_041736285.1 Hyphomonadaceae bacterium
CGCGGCCCTGCTCGCGCGGGTTGCGCCGGGGGTGATCGTGACGCTGGACGTCTGCGAGGATGCCTGGTGCCGTGTCGAGGTGGATGGCCGTCGCGGCTGGATGCAGAAGACGGTGCTGTGGGGGGCTGATCCGCTCGAAGCAGCGCTCTGAGGGCTGCCGACAGGCCTGGAAATCGGCGCGAAGGTTGACACATGCCCCGTGCTGCGCCCATTCGGATGCAAGAAAATCATGCGCCAGAGCGCACATTCCGGGAAATGCAGCCATGTCCGATGTTCGAGATTTCGTCCGCCAGTCGAGCTATTCCAAGGCCGAGCTGATCGAGAGCGGGCATGGCCGCCTGTTTGGATCCTCCAACGCGCAGCTGCCGCTGCCGCCGATGCTGATGATGGACAGGATCACCGAGATCACGCTTGACGGCGGCGCGAACGGCAAGGGCAGCGTGCGGGGTGAACTCGATATCCATCCGGACCTGTGGTTCTTCCAGTGCCATTTCGAGGGCGATCCGGTGATGCCGGGCTGTCTCGGGCTTGATGCGGTGTGGCAGTCGGTGGGCTTCTGGCTGGGCTGGTCTGGGTCGCCGGGCAAGGGGCGTGCGCTAGGCGTGGGCGAGGTGAAGTTCACCGGGCAGATCACGCCGAAGACGCAGCTGGTGCGCTATGAGGTGGATCTGAAGCGGGTCAAGCGCGGCAAGCTGGTGCTCGGCATCGCTGATGGCCGCGTGTTTGCCGACGAGCGGCTGGTCTACCAGATGGAAGACCTGAAGGTCGGGCTGTTCGATCCGACCCGGATGGCGTGACGGGTCGGCGCACCTAGCGCGTGATGAGCGTTGCGGCCCAGAAGACAAGCGGCATGGTGATCGCCGCCACGCAGGTCTGCACAGCGATCAGATTGGCACTGAGCGGAGCGTCGCCGCCGAGTTGTCGGGCCAGGACGTAGCCGTTTGTGGCGGTCGGGGTGGAGGTTGCCAGCCCGATCACGATCACCTGCACCTCCGGCAGCCCGAAAGCCACTGCCAGTGACACCGCGATCAGCGGCAGTCCGAGCAGGCGGACGAGGGACCATGAAAATGTGCGCGCCCCGGCGCGGGCGAGCGCTTTCAGGTCAACGCCGGCCCCGGCCGCGAGCAGGCCGACGGCGATGGCGGCCTGGGCCAGAACGCGCAGGACATCATCGGCTGGCCCGGTCGGCGGGTGACCGGAGATGTTCAGGCCGATGCCGAGCGCGCTGGCGAGGATGAGTGGATTGCGGGCGAGGTCGAGCAGGAGGTTCGGCGCGCGGCCATCCTCGCGCACGCCATAATGGGAAAGGGCCGCGACCGAGAGGATGTTGGCCGTCGGGATCATGGCGGCGGCGGCGATGGCCGTAAGGGCGAGCCCTTCGGGTCCGAGCAGCGGGCCGGCGATGGCGAGGGCGATGAAGGTGTTCCAGCGCACGTTCGACTGGATGATCGTGCCGGTGGTGGGGCCGGAATGCAGGCCAAGCCGGTCGGTCATGACGCCGAGCAATCCCAACAGGCAGAGCGAGCCGATGAGGATCGCGATCAGCGCAACCGGGGCGTTCTGAAAGGGGGCATGGGAAAGTTCGCGTGCGATCAGCGCGGGGAAAAGCACGGTGTAGGTCAGGCGCTCTATGCCGCGCCAGCCCTCGGCGGGAACCCAGCCGCGCCAAGCCACCAGGCGACCAAGCACAACGATGGCCACAACCGGTGCCAGCGCAGCAAGGAACTGCTCCAAGTTTTCGTCTCCCCTTTTGCAGCGGCGGCCGTGCCGGTCAGCCGCCATCCTTCCAGCGCAATTGATAAAGATCGAAGCGGCGGTCGCGCAGATTGCGGACGGTGCCTTCGGCACGTGCCCATGCGATGTCGCTCATGTCCAGATCGGCGACCGCGATGGTCTCGACATTCTCGGTGCATTCGGCGGCGATGCCGTCGCGTGCGAAGGGGAAATCGCACGGGGTGATGATGACCGATTGGGCGTATTGCACGTCGAAATTCTCGACGCCGGGCAGATTGCCGACATTGCCGGACATCACGACATAACACTGGTTTTCGATGGCGCGGGCCTGGGAGCAGTAGCGAACGCGCATGTATCCCTGTCGGTTGTCGGTGCAGAAGGGCACGAACAGGAGCTTTGCGCCCTCATCGGCGAGGCGGCGGGCCAGTTCGGGGAATTCGCTGTCATAACAGATCAGAACGCCGATCGGGCCGCAATCGGTCTTGATGGTGGAAACCTCGTCGCCGCCCTTGATATTCCACCAGTGTCGCTCGTTGGGCGTCGGGTGGATTTTTTCCTGCTCGTGGACAGAGCCGTCACGCAGGAAGACGTAGGCGACGTTCTGAATATCGCCGTCGGCGGCCCGTGTCGGGTGGGAGCCGCCAATGATGTTGATGTTGTAGGAGATGGCGAGGCCGCGCATCGCCTCGACGAAACGCGGTGTGTATTCGGTGAGCTTCTCGATCGACTGGGCCGGGCTCAGTCGCTTTTTCTCAAGCGACAGGAGCGGCAAAGTGAACAGCTCGGGAAAGACCACAAAATCGGAGCGATAGTCTGACACCACATCGACGAAATACTCGATGTTGGCGATGAACTCTTCAAAGGTTTCCACCCGGCGCGCCTGAAACTGGACGGTGGCGACGCGGATGACTTCCTTGATGGCGGGAGCGGCCGGGGCATCGCTGGCGGGGGCGGTCTCGACGGCATAGGGGTTGCGCCAGACCATGTGTGTCGCAAAACCGCCGGATGCGGCGTCGAACGGCAGATAAGCCTCAAGGAGGCCGATGGGCGTAAATCCGAGCCGGTTCTGGAAGCTGATGACGGGATCGGAAATCTTGCGCGCGATGACGGCGCCTAGATATTCGACGGGGTCGGGGAAGGTCTTCTTGCGACGCGCCCAGCCGGGCATGCGGCCACCGAAGACAATGCCCTTGTGGCCCTGGCGCTCGACCATTTCCTTGCGGGCGTCATAGAGCCGCTGGCCGATGCGCAGGCGGCGGCGGTCGGGGTCGACGCAGACTTCCATGCCGTACAGCCAGTCGCCCTTGGGGTCATGACGTGAGGCATAGCCGCCGCCGGTGATCTCCCGCCAGTTATGGGGGGACATGGCGGTCTTCTCGTCAATCAGGAAGGTTGCGGCGTAGCCGACGATCTCGCCGTCATATTCGACGACGAACTGGCCTTCCCGGAAAGCCGTGATCTGCCCCTGAACCATGCCAGCCGTGTAGGTGCCGATGTCGGGATAGACTTTGCTGACGAGTTTTATGATCGCCGGGACGTCGTCAAGGCTGGCATTGCGGACGATCAGGGCGGCGCGTGTGGTCTGGCTGGACATTCTGGGTTCCGGTCTCCTTTTGAAGGCAGGCTGTCGGTGATGCGCCGCCGACGGGCGCAGGGCAAGGTCGGTGGCGGAAAATCTCTGCCGGCGGCGGCGCGCACCTCTTCTGAGGCGCCGAATGCCTCACTTACGCACGGGATGGTGAGCGGTTGCCCGGAACGCGCGCAAGCGCAACGCGAAACACCGCCAGAAGCGCGAGGAAAAATACCGCCGAGGCGACGAGCTTTGCAACGGAGGGCTCGCGCAGGTTGAAATAACCAAGCTGCGCCACGTTGAGGACGATGAGCCCCCGCAGCATCCATTTCACATCGATGCGCGCCAGGACGAAGACACCCAGCGGCGCCATCACCATGACGACGGGCCAGGCCGCAAGCCAGGCGTCGAACTGGTCGCCCGTCAGCGCCCGATCGACCAGCCCGCGCCAGGCGAAGCCGAACAGGCTGAGCGCGGCCATCAGCATAATGCTGAGATGGGTGGCGAATTTCTCCATCAGCCCGAAACGCGACACAAGCAGCGTGTAGAGCACGATATCGGCTCCGGTGCCAAACAGGCTGGCGCACATCCCGCCCGCAACCAGCACGAGCGCGAGTGCGGCGACATCGCGGGGCACAAGGCGGCCGAGGCGCGCTGCGCTTCCCCGGCGGCGGCTGAACACATAAGCGATGGCGAAGGCCGAAATCAGCGCCAGAAACAAAGCCTGAATGATGAAGGTCGGGATGGCCTGCAGCGTCACCATGCCGAGGATGAAGCCCGCAATGGCCGGGGGCAACATCAGGAGGACCGGGCGATAGGCGGCAAGGTCGCAATCCTTGCGCGTCAGGATGAAAATCACCGCGCTCGTCATCCCGACCGACTGGATCATCAGGCTGAAATCGCGCGCAAGTTCGCGGTCTATGCCGAAAAACACGTTGAGAACGGGGAACGCAACCGCTCCGCCGCCCTCGGGCGTAATGCCCGCGACAAAGGCGCCCGGCACCATGACGGCCGGATAAATCCATGTCCTCTCCAGCGCCGCGTAAGCGCCGGTCGCGACAAACAAACCCGCCCAGGCCAGAAGGGCCAGAACGAACCAGATTGGAAACAGGCGCGCGCGCAACGGCATGACCCTAATGGACGACCCCTCCGGCAGACGCCGCCGACCGACCGCGTCGCCGGGAGGCGGCTGGGACGCGGTCGGGAGGCAGCCGGGAGGCGGCACTGGTGTTTCGAGCGCCGGTCAGCCCGCCGACGCCTTCGCCATCCGCTTGCGCTCATTGCTGTCGAGATAGCGCTTGCGCAGGCGGATCGACTCCGGCGTCACCTCGACCAGCTCGTCATCCTGAATGTAGGCGAGCGATTTTTCGAGCGTCATCTGGAGCGGGGTCGTCAGGCGAACGGCCTCATCGGTGCCGGACGCGCGGACGTTGGTCAGCTTCTTGCCCTTGAGCACGTTGACCTCAAGGTCGTTGTCGCGGGTGTGCTCGCCGATGATCATGCCGGAATAGACCTTGGTGCCGGGGTGGATCATCATCGGGCCGCGATCTTCAAGGTTCCAGAGGGCAAAGGCCACAGCCTCACCGGAATCGTTGGAGATCAGCACGCCGGTGTGGCGGCCGCGAATCTGGCCCTTGTGCGGGGCGTAGGCGTGAAAGAGGCGGTTCATGATGGCCGTGCCGCGCGTGTCGGACAAAAGCTCACCCTGATAACCGATCAGGCCGCGCGTCGGGGCGTGGAAGACAAGCCGCGTGCGACCGAGGCCGGACGGGCGCATTTCCAGCAGGTCCGCCTTGCGCTCCGACAGTTTCTGCACGACCGCGCCGGTGTGCTCATCATCGACGTCGATTACGACTTCCTCGATCGGCTCCAGCTTTTCACCGGTTGCCTCGTCGGTCTTCATGACGACTTTCGGGCGCGAGACGCCGAGTTCGAAGCCTTCGCGGCGCATGGTCTCGATCAGCACGGCGAGTTGCAGTTCGCCCCGGCCGGCAACTTCGAACGCATCGGGTTCTTCGGTGCGGGCGACCTTGAGCGCCACATTGCCTTCGGCTTCCTTTTCGAGGCGATCCCAGATCACGCGCGAGGTGACCTTCTTGCCTTCGGTGCCAGCCAGCGGGCTGTCATTGACGCGGAACGTCATCGCGAGTGTCGGCGGGTCGATGGGCTGGGCCTTCATCGGCACGTCGATGGCCGGATCGCACAGCGTATCGGCCACGGTGGCCTTGGTCATGCCGGCGATGGAAACGATGTCGCCTGCGCGGCCCTCATCAATCGGGGTGCGCTCGAGG
The DNA here is from genome assembly GCA_041736285.1 of Hyphomonadaceae bacterium. Lineage (GTDB taxonomy): Bacteria > Pseudomonadota > Alphaproteobacteria > Caulobacterales > Hyphomonadaceae > JBGSUF01. The sequence goes on from JBGSUF010000022.1 coordinate 5,596, forward strand.
CCACGGAAGGCGAGGATTTTGGAAATCCGGCCCTGCTCGACAAGCTTGCCGTCGAAGGAGAGCGCCTTGATCTGCTGGCCGGGCTTGCCGACGCCGGCCACGATGCGGCCTGTCAGGATGCGCCCGAGGAAGGGATCGGTGCCGATGGTGGTGGCCAGCATGCGGAAGGGGCCGTCCTCGATGGTCGGCGCGGGGACATGGGCGATGACGCGGTTGAACAGCGCCGCCATGTCGGTGGTCGGCGCGTTGAAGTCGTCAGCCATCCAGCCATTCTTGGCCGAGCCGTAGAGGATCGGGAAGTCGAGCTGTTCCTCGCTGGCATCGAGCGCGACGAAGAGGTCGAACACTTCGTTGATGACCTCGTCGGGGCGCGCTTCGGGCTTGTCGATCTTGTTGACCGCCACGATTGGGCGCAGGCCGACCTTCAGCGCCTTGGAGAGCACGAACTTGGTCTGCGGCATCGGACCTTCGGCGGCGTCGACGAGCAGGATCGCGCCGTCCACCATGTTCAGGATGCGCTCCACCTCACCGCCGAAGTCGGCGTGGCCGGGGGTGTCGACGATGTTGACGCGCGTGCCTTCCCATTCGACCGAGGTGGTCTTGGCGAGGATGGTGATGCCACGCTCACGTTCGAGGTCGTTGGAGTCCATCATCCGTTCGGACGTGGCCTCGTTCATACGGAAAAGCCCGGACTGCTTGAGAAGGCAATCGACCAGCGTGGTCTTGCCGTGGTCAACGTGGGCGATGATGGCAATGTTGCGCAGCTTTTCGGCGTTCGACATGAGGGTAGCCGTTTCTTCGATCTTCGGTTCATGGAATGTTGCGGCGCACATACACCAGTGTGCGGCCTTCGCATAGGGGCTGGCGTCAGATCGCCCGGAACCGGAGGCTGCCAATCCACGTTGAAAGGGCATGAGCTATGTTTCCAGCCGGTTGTTCGAAGGCGAAGTCATCCGGCACAGCGGGGCGTTTCACTGGCTGTGGCACTTGCGAGCGTGGGCCGCCCTGATCGTTCTGGGCGTTCTGGTGATCGGGATCGTGATTTTCATTGCGGAAATGATTCGGTTCAGGACGACCGAAATGGTGGTCACGAGCCGGCGCATCGTCGTCAAGCGCGGCTTCCTGTCGGCCAGCCTCAACCAGCTCAGCCTCGATGCAATGGAGACCTCGCATATACGCCAGGGACTGCTCGGGCGATTGTTCGGCTTTGGTAATCTGGTCATCATGGGCCGGGGCGAGGGCCAGCTTCATTTTCCGCCCATGGCCGAGCCGGGCGCGTTTGTCGCGGCGGCCGAAAAAGCACGCCAGGAAGCCGAACACGAACCCGCGGCCGAGACGACCCAGGCGGCGGACCGGAAGGGCTGATTTTGCCGTCTTCAATGAAATCAAGCCTGTGGATAACTCTCGCGGGACTGAGCGTTCCGGCTGTTAATCATTGATCACAAACTTGCCTCATTCCGGACCGTTTCTCGACGATTCTGGCCCGGAGATTGTGTGTTTGGAGGCATTCAGATGACCCGATCGCAAGCTCAAGACCGTTACAGCCCGAACCGCGTGCCGATGCCGCACAATCCGCCGCCGCCGCCTGCGGACGGGGCGGGCGAGCCGTTGCAACCGGGCGCCGGTGACCGGCTTCTTCTCGGCTATCGGCTGGAGGAAGCCGCCCCGCTCGGCTTCAGCGACAAGGTTTCCGGCACGGCCGCCGAAGGGGAGGCGTTTTGGCTGGAAGGGGAGGGTCATCTGATCACCATTGCGCCGACCGGCGCGGGCAAGGGGCGCGGCGCGCTGATCCCGAATCTCCTGAGCTATGAAGGCCCGGCCATCGTCATCGATCCGAAGGGGGAGGCCTATGAGGTGACGGCGAGACGGCGGCGCGAAATGGGGCAGGAGGTGCGCATCATCGATCCCTTCCGCATCGTCTCGGAGACGACCGACAGCCTCAACCCGCTCGACGCTTTTGACATTCCGGGGGTGGACTCCTCTTCCCTCTCGATGGAGATGGCCAAGCTGCTGTCGGGCGGTGCAACCGGCCTCAAGGAGCCGTTCTGGGACATTCACGGCCACAGCCTGCTGGCGGGCGTCATCTCTGCGGTGGCGAGCGTCTTTCCGGGGGATCGACATTTCGCCAAGGTGCGCTCGATCCTCAAGAGCGGTGATCCGGTCTATAACATGGCCGTGATGCTCGACACGGTGGGGAGCAAGCTGTCACGTTTCGCAAACGAGGAGATTGCGGGCTTTCTCGGCATCGAGGACCGCTGCCGATCGGGTATTCTGGCGACGGCGATGAGCTATTGTTCGATCATCGGCTCTGATGCGGCGCAGCGGACGATCTGCGAATCCACCATCGACATCAATGCGGTCATTCGCGGCGATCCGATGACGATCTATCTGGTCGTGCCGCCGTCCAAGCTGAAAAGTCACGGCTCCCTGTTCCGGCTGTGGACCTCGTGCCTGATGACGGCGGTGATGTCGCGCAATTCGGCGCTGCCGAAATACCGGACGCTGTTTGCCATCGATGAATGTGCCCAGCTCGGTGATTTCGCCATGCTGTCGCAGGTCTACACGCTGGCGCGGGCTTACGGCGTTCGGGTGTGGTCGTTCTTTCAGGATCTCGCTCAGCTTCGCCAGGCCTTGCCGAACGAGTGGCAGACCGTGCTGACCAGCTCGGCGGCGATTCAGGTGTTCGGCGTGCCCAACCATGTCATGGCGAGTGATCTGTCGGCCATTCTCGGCGACTTCTCGAACGAGGAGTTGCGCCGGATGGACCGGTCCGATGTGGCGCTCCAGCTCAGCGGACAGCAGGGCGTGAAGCTGCGCCGGCCTGACTATCTGCTGGATGCGCGCTTCCGGGGCCTGTACGACCGGCATCCGATCATGGGCTCACGTTAACCCTGACCGGTCAGGACCGGGGTTCCCTGACATCGCCAATCGTGTAGCAACCGGTGTCGCGGGCGGCGATCAGGCGGTTCTCGAAGGCGACGATCTGCGGCAGCGGCCCGTCGAGCGCTTCCCCTTCGAGGGCGCGTCCGAGAGCCTCGGCCTCGTCCCAGACGCCAGCGCGGCGCAGCACGTCGAGCAGCTGGATCCGATCGGACGGGTCGGGGTCCGGCTGCTGGCGCCGACAGTGGATCGCATAGGTGCGAAAGCGGCGGGCGAGATCGGCGTTGCCGGCGTCGTCCATCACCCAGGCGGCGGCGAGGAGTTGGTGGAAGGCGCGTGGCCATGCTCCGGAGCCTGCTGCCATCAGGGCGTGCGCGTGGAATTTCCGGGCGGTGTCCGGCACACCGGCCTCATCGCGGGCGGCGAGATAGTCGGGCGTCCCGACGACAGCGCGTTCCGCTTCGGCGACATCCTCGATATTGGGCGCGCACATCCGGCAGGTCGGACATTCCGTGATCCAAGCGTGCATGGTCGAGCGCAGCATGTCCGGGGGGCGAAGGTCGAGGTCGACCGTGCCGAACTGGGTGGAGCTGCGCAATTCGGTCTGTTCGCTGGTCGTCCCGCATCGGGCGCACGTGCGCGAGATGGTGGTGTAAGTGGTCATCGGCGGCTCCTGCAAAGCGTGTTGAGGGAGCGCACGACATTCGCCGCGCCGGGTCAAGCCTGCGCGCGCCGGGAAAGGAATATCGGGCCGGGCAAAGCGAAACCCCGCAGCGGGGGCGCGCGGGGTTTCTGTCGCCCGCAAGTCCTGACCTGGGAGGGCTCAGGGCTTGCGGGCGCTTTGCGGCGGGGTGTCAGCGGTTCTGACGGTTTTCGATCAGCTGGTCGACGACTTCCGGTTCGGCAAGGGTGGAGGTGTCGCCGAGATTGTCGAAGCTGTTTTCGGCAATCTTGCGCAGGATGCGGCGCATGATCTTGCCGGAGCGCGTCTTCGGCAGACCGGGCGAGAACTGGATCAGGTCGGGCGAGGCGATCGGGCCGATTTCCTTGCGCACCCACGCGACGAGCTCCTTTCGCAGCGTCTCGCTCGGCTCGAAACCCTTGATTAGCGAGACATAGGCGTAGATGCCCTGTCCCTTGAGGTCGTGGGGATAACCGACAACGGCAGCTTCCGACACCGCGTCATGAGCAACGAGCGCGCTTTCGACCTCGGCAGTGCCCATGCGGTGACCGGAGACATTGATGACGTCATCGACCCGGCCGGTGATCCAGTAATAGCCATCCTCGTCGCGGCGGCAGCCATCACCGGTGAAATACTTGCTGGGATAGGCCGAGAAATAGGTCTCGATGAAGCGGTCATGGTCGCCGTAGACGGTGCGGGCCTGGCCCGGCCAGCTGTCGGTGATCACGAGATTGCCTTCGGCCGCGCCATGCAGGACCGCGCCTTCTGCATCGACGAGCTGCGGGCGGATGCCGAAGAAGGGACGTGTGGCCGAACCGGGCTTGAGCGGGGTTGCACCCGGCAGCGGCGAGATCATGATGCCGCCGGTCTCGGTCTGCCACCAGGTGTCGACGATCGGGCAGCGGCCATCGCCGACGACGCGGTGATACCATTCCCAGGCTTCCGGGTTGATCGGCTCGCCCACCGAGCCAAGCAGGCGCAGCGAGGCACGCGAGGTGGACTTCACCGGCCCCTCACCCTCGCGCATCAGCGAGCGGATCGCGGTCGGCGCGGTGTAGAAGATGGAAACCTTGTGCTTGTCCACGACCTGCCAGAAGCGCGAGGCATCGGGATAGGAGGGCACGCCCTCGAACATCACCGTGCGTGCGCCATTGGCGAGCGGGCCGTAGACGATATAGCTGTGGCCGGTGACCCAGCCGACATCGGCCGTGCACCAGTAGACATCGTCGGGGCGCAGGTCGAAGACGTATTCATGGGTCATCGACGCCCAGACAAGGTAGCCGCCCGTGGTGTGGAGCACGCCCTTGGGTGTGCCGGTCGAGCCTGATGTGTACAGGATGAACAGCGGATCCTCGGCCGACATCGGCTCGGGGTCGCAGAATTCGTCGACGCCGGCAGCGGCCTCATGCCACCAGACATCGCGGCGGGCCTTCATCATGACTTCAGCCCCAGTGTTCTCGATGACGAGGACTTTCTCGACGCCAAGCGCATGCTTGAGGGCCGCGTTGACATTGGCCTTCAGCGGCACTGTCTTGCCGCCGCGCCGCCCCTCGTCGGCGGTGATGACGACGGTGGAGCGGCAGTCATTGATGCGGCCGGCGAGAGCTTCGGGGGAAAAGCCACCAAACACGACAGAATGGATCGCGCCGATGCGGGTGCATGCAAGCATGGAGACGGCCGCCTCGACGATCATCGGCAGGTAGATGGTGACGCGGTCGCCCTTCCTGACCCCGAGCGATTTCAGCACGTTGGCAAAGCGGCAGACGCGCTCGTGCAGCTGCGTGTAGGTGACGATCTCGCTCTGGGAGGGATCGTCGCCTTCCCAGATGATGGCGGGCTGGTCGCCGCGCGTGCGCAGGTGCCTGTCGATGCAGTTGTAGGAGACATTCAGGATGCCGTCCTCATACCAGTTCACCGACAGGCTGTCCTTGTTCCAGTCGACGCTGCGCACTTTCGTATAGGGTGTGAACCAGTCGAGCCGCTGGCCATGTTCACGCCAGAACCCGTCCGGATCCTCGATCGAGCGCGCATACATGTGCTTGTAATCGTTCGCGTTCACCCGGGCCCTCTCGGCAAAGGCCTCCGGCACGGCATAAGTGTTCGATCCGCTCATGTTTGCGCTCCCGTCCATGTTTCGAGTTCTTCCCAGAATGCGTGTTTGGCTAGAATGCGTATTTGGTCGAGAAGGTGAAGCTCACAACCTCGCCTTCCGCGCCGCTTTCAAGCTCACGGATACCATACATCACCTCGGTGCCGAGTGTGACCTTTGGTGCAATGTCCCAGAGGACGGCAGCAAAGGCGCTTTGGGTCTGTTTGGTCGTGCCCGCGCCGAGGAAGTCGGGATTGTCGGCAAACAGGCCGGAATAGCCGACATTGAAGCGGGCCGTGTCACCGAACGGGTGGCGCCAGGCGATGTAGCCGCCATAGACGGGGATGGCGTCCAGACCGCCGGCGGGGTTGAGGGCGGCCGCGTTGACCGAGTTCAGGCCGACATATCGACCGACTCCCTCACCCGCGACCAGGTTGAAGCGGATGTCATCCTTCGCGCCGACCTTGTAAAGACCGGACGCGCTGACAGCCCAACCCAACGTGTCTTCTTCGCTCCCGGCCACTTCATACCGCAGCTGGCGGACCAGGCCTGAAAGGGAGACATTGCCGAAATCGCCGCTGATATTGTAGCGGATGACGCCGTCCGGCAGGAGATTGCTGTCAGCCTCGATGCGCCCACCGGCCAGCGTGGTGATTGTCGTGTCACCATTCTCGATGGCGAACTGCCAGTTGCCGCTGGTGTAGCGGATCATCGGCTGGCGGTTGAAGATCATGCCGTCGGAGAGGACGAGGAAGCTTGCGCTTTCGGGGATGGCCGAGAGGTTCTGGAAGGTTGTCCACTCCTGACCGACCCGCCACTTGCCGTCGATATCGAGATAGGCCCGGCGAAGGCGGGGGGAGTAAGAACTGGTGACGCGTTCATCACCCTGCACCGATCCGAGGAAATCGAGCTCGATATGGGCCGAGACTTTCTTGCCGCCCACCTCCTGGGAGGCGTCAAAGAAGAAGCGGCTGGACTGGGCGGTGAAGTCGGTCTGTGTCGTGCCCTGACCGCCGACGGGCACAGCGCCCGGAATGTAGAAGTCGCGGGCGATGGAGTTGGACGGGATGCTGCCGCTGGAGAAATCCTGCACGATGGCATCGAAATCGACATAGCCGCCAAAGCTCAGCGTGGCGTCGCCGACCCTGAAGCCCTTCGTTGGCGCGGCGGGCGCGGCGGCGGCGGCATCGGCGGCGACCTTCTCGACGCGGACAAGGTCGGCGTCGGTCGATGCACGTTCGGCGGCAAGTTCGCCTTTCAGTTCCTGAACCATGGTTTCGAGCGCAGCGATGCGCGCTTCGAGGTCATCGCCCGATTGCGCCGAAGCCAAGCCGCAAAAGCTGAGCGCCGTCGCCGCGAGCAGTCCGGCCCGGAAATATGAAACTGGACGCATCGTCCTCCCCTTTGTGTCGTTGTTGTTGTGGGTTCAATATCCCCCTGAATGGTGGGCGGCCGCCATTGGCCATTCGTCTGTGCGACGTTGGTCTAGGGAGCTTGCGGGGGATGGGCGGGAGGATGGGGAGGCGAGCGTTCAGGCGACGGAGCATCTCGACACCGCCTGCAAGTTGCTTAACACTAGATCATCATGTTCGTGATGCGCACCGCGCGGCTGAGACCGCGACAGGTGACCGGACGGGCATGGCAAGGAGGAGGCAGACCATGCATGAGGGCGCAGCCGATACTGTCCTGATTGTCGACGACCATCCGCTGTTTCGCGATGCGCTCGGCGATGCGCTCGGGCGGGCACGGCCCGGCAGCCGGATCATCTTTGCGACCTCCGCCGCAGAAGCGCTGGAAGCGGCACGCGCGCAGGAAGTGGTGCTGGTGCTGCTCGACCTGCAACTGGCGGATGCGAGCGGGTTCGACACGCTTGTGCGGATGATGGGGGAGCGGCCGCGGCTGGCCGTGGCCATTGTTTCTGCAACCGAAACGCCGGAGGCCTATCGACGGGCGCTGTCGCTGGGCGCGGTCGGATACCTGCCCAAGAGCCTTCCGCTGACCACGCTGGGCGAGGCGCTGACGCGGCTGCTGGCCGGGGAGAGCTGGTTTCCGGAAGAAATGGAGCCGTCCGCCGGCGGCGGAGTCGACAACAGCCCGGCCGCGCGGCTGGCCACGCTGACACCGGCGCAAAGGCGCGTCCTGAATGGGCTTTCAGACGGCCTTCTGAACAAGCAGATCGCCTGGGAGATGGATATTTCGGAAGCGACGGTCAAAGCACACATGACGGCGATTTTCCGCAAGCTCGGCGTCAACAACCGGACACAGGCGCTCCTGATGCTGCGGGACGCGATCGACGTCGGTTGAGCGGCTGACCTATTCGGCGGCGGCGCGGGTTTCGTTATCGAACGCGTCGGCGATGCGGGCGGCGAGGGCGACGGCGACGGCGGGCTTGGGCATCCGGGGCAGAGCCTCCGCATGGCCGGTGTCGCGAAGGATGATGACTTCGTTCTCCGCTCCGCCCATCACATCGCCGGACACGTCATTGGCGATGATCCAGTTGCAGCCCTTGCGCGCGAGCTTGGCGCGGGCGTTCGCCTCGACGTCGTGGGTTTCGGCGGCAAACCCGATGACAAGGGCCGGGCGGCTCTTCCGGCGGGAGGCGATGGTCTTCAGGACATCCGGATTCTCCACCAGCTCGATGGCGGGCAAGGTCTCGCCCTTGTCCTTGAGCTTGAGTTTTTTCACGGCAGCCTTCGCCGGGCGCCAGTCGGCCACGGCGGCGACGGCGATGAAGGCATCTGCGGGCAGGGCTGCCTCGCAGGCGGCGAGCATGTCACGTGCGGTCTCGACGCGGACAAGGTCGACACCGCCGGGCGCTTTCAGCGAGACCGGGCCGGACACGAGCGTTACCCGGGCGCCGAGGGCGGCAAGCGCCGCCGCAATGGCATAGCCT
>JBGSUF010000029.1:0-5404 GCA_041736285.1 Hyphomonadaceae bacterium
GACCGCCAGCACCAGCCCTGCGAGCAACGCCCGCGCCGCGCCCATGACACCCTGACGGCGCTGCCCCGCGCTCACTCCTGCGACGGTCCTGCGTCGTCGTCGGTGGCCTCTTCGTCGTCGGCCGTCTCCGGCTTCTCCGACCATTCCAGCGCGCCGGGCTCGACCTTCATCTCCATCCGCTCCATCAGGCTTGGTGTGCGGGTCGCCTTGAACGCCTCGATCCGCGTCGGCTCGATGCGCGGCGGGAAGGTGTTGTTCGAGCGGTCGGCGTCGCCTGTCTCCCAGCGCGGATCGAGTTCGACCGAAACGATCTCCTTGTCGACCAGAAGCCGCGTCGTCACCTGCTTCGGATTCCGCCGCCACACCTCCGCCGCCATGCGCACGTCCTGCGTCGTGCCATCCTTGAAGGTCAGCTCCAGGATGATCGGCATGACAAGGCCGCCCTTGTTGGCGAAGGTGAAGTCATAGAAAAAGCCGGGCGCATCGAGCACGGCCAGCTCCCACGGCTCCAGCCCTTCGGCCTTCTTCTCCGCCGCCTCACGGTCGGCATCGACGACGGTGAATTTGTCGAATTCATTGTAGAAATCGAGCAGCGAGGCATCGGAATCGACAGCCTTGGGGAAATCCCGGTTTCGTTCCACAGTCAGCGACAGCGCTTCTTCATCCTTGCGGTCGCGGGCGATGCGCGCCTCCTCATCCGGGTCCAGCGTCTTGATCTCGACCCGGGAGACCCGCTCCAGGACGATGTCGACATGGTCGGTGGAATAGAACCAGCCGCGCCAGAACCAGTCCAGATCCGTCCCGCTCGCCTCCTCCATCGTGCGGAAGAAGTCCGACGGTGTCGGCCGCTTGAACTTCCAGCGCTGCGCATACTCACGGAAAGCGCGGTCAAACGCCTCCCGGCCCAGCACCGTCTCGCGCAGCACGACCAGCGCCGCCGCGGGCTTGCCGTAGGCATTGTTGCCAAACTGCAGGATCGACTCCGAATTGGTCATGATCGGCACCTGCCGCGAGGACAACATATAGTCGATCATGGTGCGCGGATCGCCCCGGCGCGAGGGATAGGCTTCCTCCCACTCCTGCTCGGCGACAAATTGCAGGAAGGTGTTCAGCCCCTCATCCATCCACGTCCACTGACGCTCGTCGGAATTGACCACCATCGGAAAATAGATGTGCCCGATCTCGTGGATGATGACGCTGATCAGCCCGTATTTCGTCCGGTCCGAATAGGTCAGGTTGCCGTCGTCATCCTTGTAGGGGCGCGGGCCGTTATATGTGATCATAGGGTGTTCCATCCCGCCGACCGGCCCGTTCACCGACTGCGCCACCGGATAGGGATAGGCGAAGGAATAGCGCGAGTAGACGCGGATGGTGTGCGCCACGGACTTGGTGGAGTAGGCCGACCACAAAGGCTCGGCTTCCTTGGGATAGAATGACATTGCCAGCACGTCCGCGCCGCCGGAATCGGCCTGCGACACGCGCATCCCGTCCCAGATGAACTTGCGTGAGGAAGCCCACGCAAAATCGCGCACGTTCGCCGCTTCAAAGACCCATGTCTTCGTGCCGGCCCCAACGTCCGCCTCATTGGCTGCCGCCTCTTCCGGCGTCACGATGAAGACCGGCGTGTCACTCGTTTTCGCGCGGCTGTAGCGCTCCAGCTCCACCGCCGAAAGAACCGCCCGCGCATTGGCAAGCACCCCCGTCGCCGACACGACATGGTCGTCAGGCACGGTGATCTCGACCCGGTAATCGCCAAACTCCAGCGTGAACTCGCCGTTACCCAGAAAGGCCTTGTTGTGCCATCCCTCATAGTCGGAATAGGCATTCAGGCGCGGGAACCATTGCGAGACGAGGAAGATGCAGTTGCCGTCTTCATCTTCCTTCTCGAAGCACTCATAGCCGCCGCGCAGGCCCATCACGCGCGAATCGCCCATGTTGAACGCAAAATCCAGCGCGATCGTCACCTGCTGACCGGGCCGCAGTACGGTCGGCAGGTCCACGCGCATGTTGGTATCGACCACGCTCCACTCCAACGCGCGACCCCGGCCGTCGCGCACGTTGGAGATGTCATAGCCGCCCTCGAAGTCGCGCATCACCTGCGCCCGGCGCGCCTCGGCGAAGGAAATCTCTCCCGGCGTCGTCGTCTGCGTCATGCTGTCCAGGCTGTCGGCGCGAAAGCGGTTCTGGTCGAGCTGGAACCAAAGGTATTTCAGCTCGTGCGGAGAGTTGTTGGTGTAGGTGATGGTCTCCGAACCGACAAAGCGCCGCTCATCCTCGATCAGCCGCACCTTGATGTCGTAATCGACTTCCTGCTGCCAGTATTCCGGCCCCGGCGCGCCGGAGGCCAGCCGCATTTCGTTCGGCGTCGGCCACGCTTCGTCTTCAAGCTGGCGGAACTTGTCCTCGAAATCGCCCTTGGTCTGGCGGATCGTCTGGGCCTGCGCTTCAAACGCAAGCAACAGGATGGTGGCGGCGAGCAGGATCAGGCGCATGGACACTCCCTTTGATCGGAAGGCGAACATAACGCCGGATCAGCCTCTGGAAAGCCCCCTGCCGCCAGCGCCCTGAATCGCGGAGCAGAATGGCGCAGGACCGTTGCATCCGGGGGACACTTCACCCCGCGTCAGCCCCGCCACGCTCCCCCGCCAGGCCGCCGCCGTCAGATGTGAATCGCCCGCCCTTCCGCGTCAAGCACTGCCTCGTGCATCATTTCCGACAGCGTCGGGTGCGGGAAGATGGTGTGCAGCAACTCCGTCTCGGTCAGCTCCCCTTCGCGCGCGATGACATAGCCCTGAATCAGTTCGGTCACTTCCGCACCGATCATGTGCGCGCCGAGCAATTCGCCCGTTTCGGCATCAAAGATCGTCTTCACCATGCCGTCGCCGGCACCGAGCGCGATGGCCTTGCCATTGCCGATGAACGGGAAGCGCCCGACCTTCACCTTGCGCCCGCCCTCTTTCGCTTTCTCCTCAGTCAGGCCGACGCTGGCGACCTGCGGATGGCTATAGGTGCATCCCGGCACGTTGGAAGCATCAAATCCGTGGCCATCGCCCTTGCCGGCAATCTTCTCGACGCAGATCACCCCTTCATGGCTCGCCTTGTGCGCCAGCCATGGCGGCCCGGTCAGATCGCCGATGGCATAAAGCCCCTTCACGCCCGTCTGCCCGTATCCGTCGACCACCACATGCGTCTTCTCGACCTTCACGCCGAGCGCTTCCAGCCCCAGCCCCTCGACATTGCCGACAATCCCGATGGCGAGAATCACGCGGTCCGCCTCGATCGCCTCAACCTTGCCGTCCTTGCCCTTGACGTTCGCCTTGACCGTTGACTTGCCCTTGTCCAGCCCTTCGACCTGCGCCGAGGTCAGGATGCGGATGCCCTGTTTTTCAAACGCCTTGCGCGCCATCGCCGAAATCTCGGCATCCTCGACCGGAAGGATACGGTCCATCGCCTCGACTACCGTCACTTCCGCGCCGAGCGCGTTGTAGAAGCTGGCAAACTCGATCCCGATTGCGCCCGACCCGATGACCAGCAGCTTTTTCGGCATCGTGTCGGGCACCATGGCCTCGCGATAGGTCCAGACGAACTTCCCATCCGGTTCCAGCCCGGCCTGCGGGATGGTTCGCGCCCGTGCGCCGGTCGCCAGGATGACATGCTTTGCCTGATGGCCGGACTCCTTGCCATCCTTGCCCTTGACCACGACTTTCGGCGCGCCGGCGCCCTTCTCCAGCCGCGCCGTCCCGTCGAGCACGGTGATCTTGTGCTTCTTCATCAGGAAGCCGACGCCCTTGGAGAGCTGACCCGCCACCCCGCGCGAGCGCTTGACCACCGCGTCAAGGTCAAAACCGACCTTGTCGATCTTCAGCCCGAATTCCTTGGCATGTTCGGCAAGGTGCAGCACTTCCGCCGACCGCAGCAGCGCCTTGGTCGGGATACAGCCCCAGTTCAGGCATATCCCGCCCAGCGCCTCGCGCTCCACGATCGCCACCTTCATGCCAAGCTGGCTCCCCCGGATCGCCGTCACATACCCGCCCGGCCCGGAGCCAACAACGATGAGGTCAAAGTCGGTCATAGTCACACCCTCACTTAGGCTCGAAACAGTTTCACAAGCTCAGCATCGCCATAAATCACAGCGGCGAACGTCAGGCTTAAAACGAAATAGGAGATCACATGCGTTGTCCACCGGATGGATAAATGGCGAATGGTGAGTACGAGCATCACAAACAAGATTGAACAACTTACTATAAATGCCGAATACCAGGGCAGTCCAAAATACCCGCTAACCTTTGCCTCATCATTCGGTGAAAAAGTACTCACACCAAACGCCAAACAGCGCATCGCAAAACTCGATAAAACCAATGCGTATCCAAATACCGATGAGTGTTTATAGACGAGGAAGAGGCCCAACGCAGCAATAGCTATTGTTGCGACCGGTCCCGCGATAACAATCAGGAAACTGGAAAATTCAGGGATTGACGGTGCCCCTATCGCCCAAGCGCGATTCAGGCTCATCACCATGTCAAAACCCAGCACTGTGCCTGCCAGCCAGTGTGCAAATTCATGCACAATGAACCCCGCCAGTGTAATCAGAACCAACCAGACATACCAGAACGGCGAAATTGGATTATGAGCGGCTTGGCTCACAGCAGCATCGCTTCCGGCGTTTCCACATAGCGCCTGAACGCCTGCAGCCACTTGGCGCCCTCTGCCCCGCCGATCACCCGGTGGTCGCAGGTCAGCGTCACCGTCATCACCGTCGCCGCCACCAGAGCGCCCTTCTCATCGACCACGGCGCGCTTCTCGCCCGCGCCGACCGACAGGATCATGCCCTCCGGCGGATTGATGATGGACGCAAACGCCTTCACCCCGAACATGCCGAGATTGGAGATCGAGAACGTCCCGCCAGTATATTCCTGCGGCTTCAGCTTCCGGTCGCGCGCTCGCGCCGCAAGGTCTTTCACCTCTTCTGAAATCTCGGCGAGACCCTTCTTCTGCGCGTCAAACACCACCGGCGTGATCAGCCCGCCCTCTATGGCCACCGCCACCGACACATTCGCCGACTTGTGATAGGCGATGCCCTTGTCAGTGTAGCTGGCATTGCAGTCGGGCTCATCCATCAGCGCCAGCGCCGACGCCTTGATGAGCATGTCGTTGACCGAAACCTTCACGCCATTGCGCGCCGCCGCATTGATCCCCGCTCGCGCCGCCAGCAGCTTGTCGAGCAGAATATCAACGTTGAGCGGGAAGTGCGGCACCTGCATGAAGCTCGTCGTCAGCCGCCGCGCCACAACCTTCCGCATGGCGTCCAGCGGTTTCAACTCATAGCTGGCGGGCGCATACACGCGGTCATCCAGCACCTGCGGCAGGATCAGCCCGTCCGGCGAGCCCGCAACCGCCGCCGCCG
>JBGSUF010000069.1:0-2195 GCA_041736285.1 Hyphomonadaceae bacterium
CGGGCCCTCGCGTCGGTGGGCATTCCGCTGTCGTCCTGCGCGCGCGTGCAGGGCGATTTCACCTATCGGTCCGGGCTTGAGGCGGGAGAGCGTATCCTCGCGAGCGGCCCGCGCCCGAGCGCCATCATCGCCTGCAATGACGACATGGCCGCCGGTGTGCTGGCCGTGGCGCACAAGCATGGGCTTCAGGTGCCAACGCAGCTTTCGGTGACGGGCTTTGACGACAGCGCTTTTGCGCGCCTGATCTGGCCGCCGCTGACGACGGTTCGCCAGCCCTTGCGGGAGATGGGTCAGGCTGCGGTGCGGGCGCTGCTGGATCGGCGCGCGGGGGAGTGCACCGAGGCGGGCGACATCGTTCTCGATTTTGAACTGGTGATGCGGGAGTCGACGGCCAGCGCGGCCTCGTGATCGCCCGGCCTTGTAAGCGGTCGTGCTCTGGCGTAATCCTTTCGCAAATCAAACGACTGGGCTGATCTCAGGGGAGGGAATGCAATGGCGGAGAAAACAGCGGTGACGAAGGCCAGCACCAAAGGACAGGCCAAGGGACCGGCCAAGGCACAGTCGAGCGCTCTGCAGTATCTGGACCGGGCGATGACGGGCCTGCGCGATATGGGGCTGTCCTCGGAGCGGACGTCCAGCCCGGCGCCGATCGTGGCCCTGCTTGAGCAGATCACCGAACTCGATCCCGACCGCGTCGCCGCCATCGCACGGACGCTGGATCAGATGTCGCACTTCAATGAAGTGGTCCGCGAAAACGTCGCCGGCATGCGGGTCGGTGATCGCTATGAGGACATTACCGAGGCCTTCAACTCGATCCGCGATGACGCCAAGAGCCTTGTCGATCAGTATGCCGACGGCAAGATTTCCACGATGGAGCGTGTTGGCAATGTCTGGATGAAGATGACGCGCGGCGATATTGCCAGCCGTTTCGGCAAGATCAAGGACGTCTACCTCGAAGTGCAGGAGGAGACGGCCAACCAGATCCGCCGCGAGCTTGTCATTCTGGAGGCCTATCAGGATTTCCGCGGGGCGATGAAGCAGTCGGAAGTGATGGCGCTCGAAGTGCTGAAGGTGGCCGAAGGGAAGCTGGAAGAAGCGCGTCAGGCTGTCAGCGCGGCGGTGGCCGATGTCGATGCCTACACGGGCGAGGAACCGGCCGAGCGGGCACAGCTTGAACTGGCGCGCGATGAGATGCTGCGTTCGCTGCAGGCCGAGGAGAAGCGCTATCAGGTCTCCAAGGATCTCTCCGACAACATTACCATCGGCTACAACACGTCCGAAGTGGTGATGGCGCGGCTGGTGCAGACGACAAATGCCAAGGAGCGCATCTACGCCCAGTCGGTCAGCTTTTTCGGGACGAACGAGATCGTGCTGACGGCGCTCACGGCGACCTTCACCGGGATGCACGGCCTGCATGAGAGCACGGCGACGCTGGAAGCGATGAAGAAGGGCGTGGACCAGAGCCTTGAAGTGCTCGCCGAAGTGGGCGGCAAGGTTCAGGAGGCGGCGACGCGGGCTGGATACGGCCCGACCGTCTCGGCTGCGTCGGTCAAGAAACTGGTCGACAGCGTCGTGAACTTCCAGGAGCGCTCGGTTGAGATCATCGACGAGATGCGCCGCAATGCGACGCAGAATTCGCGCGAGATCCGCGAGGCTGTGGAAGACGGCAAGCGGCGGCTGACCAAGCTGATCGAGCGCGGCGCGGCGGCGGCGCTGCTGCCCAATTGAGCAAGGCCCGGGTGAGTGAGGGGATGTCCGGCCGGACTGAAGCGCCGGTCAGCCGTCCTCTGGACGACGTGCTGATGGCGATGGATGTGGTCGACACGCTGCGCCATCGCGAGCGGATCGTTTCGCGCGAACTCGACGCGGAGGGGCGCGAAGCCGAGCTGATCGGGCGGCTGAAGGAGATCTACGCCGCTCAGGGCATTGACGTGCCGGAGAGCATACTGCGCGACGGCGTGAAGGCGCTGGAGGAGCGGCGCTTTGTCTACGAGCCGCCGAAGCGCTCGCTGCAGGTCATGCTGGCGCGGGTGTATGTGGCGCGGGACCGGTGGCTGAAGCCTGTCGGAGCGGCGCTGGCGGCGGTCGTGGTTCTGGGGCTTGGATGGCAGTTCGGATATGCCGCGCCCAAGGCGCAGCGTGCGCAGGCGCTGCAGGTGGAGTTATCGGAGACGCTGCCCGCGGCCGGGGCACGG
>JBGSUF010000097.1:0-8245 GCA_041736285.1 Hyphomonadaceae bacterium
CAAGGGGGCCGTGCGGCGAGCGATCGGGCGGGGCATGATGCCGTGGCGGGTGCCGGGCGCGATGGAGCGGACCTGGGCGCTTTCCGATGGCGTCTGGACCGGCATTGGCGACACTTCGGAGGATTACAATCGCTACACCAAGCGCGGACTGCTGGCGGGCGTGCTGCCGCCGGTCGTGCTCTACTGGCTGGAAACGGCGGAGCGGGAGAAGGTGCTGGCCTTCACGCAGGCGCGGATCGACAACGCCATGGTGGCGGGGCGGACAGCTGGACAGGTGATGAAGACCGTGACCCGTTGGTTCCCCAAGCGCGGCGAACGGGGCGCATAGGCACCTCCCCCAATCCTTTTCAGGCGGGGGAGGGCCGGTGACAGGCGCAGCGCCTTACGGCTTGGTCTTGCTGCTGAGGACGGAGATGCGAAGGGCTGCGTCCGGCGTGAGGTATTTGGCGGCGGCGGCCGTCAGTTCCTCGCGCGTGATGGTGGCATAGTCCTCCCGCTTGCGGCGGAATTCATCCAGCGTGGCGGGGTCGGACTGAGCCTGCGAGGCGACATCGAGCCAGACACCATTGTCTTCCATCTGGTTGTCAATGCCTTCGAGGATGGGCGTGCGGGCACGCTCGACCTCGTCGTCGGTGATGCCGCCTTCGCCCATGTCGCGCACAATGGCGTCAATCGTCTCGTAGACCACCTCGACATTGGCCGGCTCCACCTCGGAGGAGGCGACCATGTAGCCATAACCCGGATAGATGTTGGAGGTTTCGATCCCGGCGTCTGGCGAATAGGTCGCGCCGAGTTCCTCACGCAGCGAATCGGTCAGCTTCAGCCGGAAGACCGAGCGCAGCATGGAGAGCACACGCGCTTCGCGAATGTCGCTGCCGTCGGCGACTGGCCAGTAGACCAGCGCCAGCGCCTGATTGGCCTCGCCCTCGTGATAGAGCACGATGCCGTCGCGGCTTGCCGGGAACTTCACATTGCGGGCCGAGTCGAATGGCAGGGCCTCGGCCCGGCGTTCCGGCAACGCGCCAAAGGTCGCCGCGACGGCGTCGATGGCGGCCTGCTCGTCAATGTCGCCGACAATCGCGATTTCGATCGCCCCCTCCCGCTGGGCGCGCTCGATCAACGGCTTCAGTTCGGTGATCGTGGTGTTGGCGATCTGGTCAAACTCGCCGAAGCCGAAACGAATGTCGCCGCTGCGGATGATGCGCTGGACATCGCGCTGGACGATGCCGCCGGGGGTGGCGTCGAGGGTCGGATAGAAGACGGCGAGCAGCGCCCTGGCCTGCGCATCGGCCTCGGTGCGGAAACCCGGCGCCGTGAGGAAGGCGGTCGCGACCTGCATTTGCAGCTCAAGGTCTTGCGGGGTGGTGACGAAAGATCCGCCAAAGGCGTCGCTGCCCATGGCGAGCCCGGTCGACACGCTGCGGCCGGCCAGAATCGTCTGCAACTCGTCAAACGAGTGCGCTTCCAGTCCGCCCGCGGAGAAGAAGTTCGACATCATCAGGATCGGGCCTTCCTTGTCGAGCGGAAATTCAAGCTCGCCGCCGCCGATACGCAGGGAAATCCTGACAATGCCATCCTCGAACCCGGTCTTCTTCAGGTTGAGCCGGACATTGTTGTCAAAGACGATGGTACGGATGCCGAGATCCTCGATCACGGCATCGGAGACCACCTCGCCCGGCGTGCCGAAATCAGTGTAGGCGAAGGCCATCTCCTCGGTCGCTTCTGGCGCTTCGACGGCGACTTTGCCGCTTTCAGTCCAGACGGCGAGGATGGCCGCCTCGGGGTTCTCGATCTCGACATTGCTGGAGACGTGGATCAGCGGGTTCACCCCCTCCCACTGCGCCTTGAAGTATTCGTGGATCAGTTCCGGCGTCAGCTGGTCCACATAGCTTTCGAAACGGTCGAGAGCGGACTGTGCGTCAGTGTAGACCGAGTCGCCGTTGACGGCTCCGGTGATTGCATCGGCGAGGCGCGGCGTTTCGCGCGTTGCGGCCTGCTGGACGGCATTGCGCAGGTTGGTGCGGTAGTTGGCAATCTGCTCGTTCAGTTCGGCCTGCGTGAAGCCGAATTCGAGCGCGCGCCGCAATTCCTGTTCGCCCAGAGCGAGGGCCTCATCCCAGGTGTCGGGCTTGGCGGTCAGGTCGACGGCCGGGCCTTCTGCAACGCCGAACCATTCGTCATCGCTGGCCGAGCCGGAAACGATGGGGCTGTCAGGGCTGCGCGAGAGCTTGTCAAAGCGGCGCGAGAGAATCGCATGGCCCATCGAGTCGATGGTGTCGCGCTTGCGTTGTTCGGCGGTGTCGAGTTCCTCGGCATACGGGCGCAGGCCGCTGATGGAGACGAAGGTCGGGACGTCAGGATCATAGAAATAGCCGGCCGCTGTCGGGCGGGTGGCATCGACGGTGCCAAGGTCGACATCGTCGCCGGGTTCGACGACCGGCTGCCAGTCGCCGTAGGTTTCGCGGATGCGCGCCTCGATGTCATCGGGATCGAAATCGCCGACAATGACCAGCGTGGCGCGCTCGGGCACGTAATAGCGCTGATAGAGATCGACAAAGCGTTCGCGCTGGGCGGTCTGGAGGATTTCGACCTTGCCGATGGGGAAGCGCTCGGGGATCACCGTGCCCGGCAGGAAAAATTCCGACAGCGAGCGGAAACGGCGCAGGCCATAGGAGTTGCGCACGCGCTCTTCCGATTGCACGACGCCGCGCTCGCGGTCGATGGCCTCCGGGTCGAAGATCAGATTGCTGGCCGTCTCGCGCATGATGAACAGGCCGGCATTGAGCACCTCATCGCTGACGGAGGGCAGGTCGAGTTGGTAGACCGTCTCGTCAAAGCTTGTGTAGGCGTTGGTGTCCGGACCGAAGGCGAGGCCGTAGCGCTCGAGCATCTTGATCATTTCGCCTTCGGGCACGTTGGCCGAGCCGTTGAAGGCCATGTGCTCGATGAAGTGCGCAAGACCCTGCTGGTCATCGGCCTCATAGGTGGACCCCATGTCGATGCGCAGGCGGATCGAGGCGGTCTGCGGCGGCGTGTCGTTCGCCATGATGGCATAGCGCATGCCGTTTTCGAGCTGGCCATAGCGCACGGCGGCGTCAGGCTTCAGGTCGCTGACGTCCTGGGCCCAGACGAAATCGACCGGTGTGGTCACAGCCGGAACCTCCGCCGGACCTTTGGGCTCTGATTGTCCACCGCAGGCTGCCAGCGACATCAGGGCGAGGGCGGCAACACCCGTCAGGACGACTTTCTTGAATTGCATGTCGAGACCTCGATCATTCCTGTTTTTCGATAAGCGTTAAAGCAATCTGCCTTCCTGACATCGAATGTCAAATGAAGTGCGCCAATCTCCTCAAATGGATGCAAACCCTTGCGGGGTAATGATCCGGGAAAGCCTGCACGCGCCGAATGCGCGTCGCCACCTGAAGGCACCACCGGAGAAACCGATGAGCGTCCTGAAGTCCATTGCCCGCGAAATAGACACCGCCCGCATTCTCATTGAAACCCTGCGCTGGACAAATCCGACAAAGGACGTGTCCGGCGTGCAGGTGGCTGACGACCTGGAGGCGGCGTGCGCGCGGCATTCGGCCCGGCTGGCGATCCGCTTTGAGGGCGAGGACTGGAGCTATGGCGAGCTTGATGCGCGGGCCAACCAGTACGCCCACTGGGCGCTTGCGCAGGGGCTGGTCGCCGGGGACACGGCGGCGCTCTTCATGGGCAACCGGCCCGATTACATCGCCTTCTGGTATGGCATGGCCAAGGTCGGCGTGGTGACGGCGCTGATCAACAGCAACCTTCGCGGCCAGGCGCTGGCGCACAGCGTCGCCATTTCCGGAGCGCGGCACATGGTGTTCGGCGCGGACCTGCATGACGCCGTGGCCGGAGCGCGCGAAGCAATCGGGCTGGATGTGCGGTTGTGGTCGCTCGGCGGTCGGACGGCGGGCGCGCGCGATCTGGACAGCGCGCTGGATATTCATCCCGGCGCAGCGCCGGGGCGGCATCACCGGGCGTCGCTTTCCAGCGCAGATACAGCGCTCCTGACCTACACATCCGGCACGACGGGAATGCCGAAGGCGGCGCGGATGAGCCACATGCGGGTGCGCTATTACATGCGCGTCTTCATCGCGACCATCGGGGCGGGGCCGGACGACCGTATCTTCATCACGCTGCCGCTTTATCACTCGACCGGAGGGCTTTGCGCGGTCGGTGTGGCGCTCCTGACGGGGGCGGGGATCGTGCTGAAGCGCAAATTCTCCGCGCGCCGGTTCTGGAGCGATGCAACGGCGGAGGGCGCGAGCCTGTTTGTCTATGTCGGCGAGTTATGCCGCTACCTCCTCAGTGAGCCGGAAGCCGGGATTGACCGCGCCCATTCGCTGCGTGCCGGCTTTGGCAATGGCCTGCGGCCGGAAACCTGGGAGCGCTTTTCGGCGCGCTTCGGGATTGCCCGGCTGAAGGAATTTTATGGCTCCACCGAAGGCAATACCGGGCTGATCAATTTCGACGGCCGTCCCGGGGCGGTCGGCCGGGTGCCGCCATGGATTGCCGGGCCGTTCAGCAATATCCGCATCGTCCGGTTCGACCGGGAAACCGAGACACCGGTACGCGGCGCAGGCGGCCTGTGCATCGAGGCGGGGCCGGGCGAGACCGGCGAACTGCTCGGCCGGATCGGCAGCGAGGCGCGGATGCGTTTCGACGGCTACAGCGAGGATCAGGCGTCCGAGCGCAAGATCATACGCGATGTGCTGGAGCCGGGGGATGCTTGGTTTCGCTCCGGTGACCTGATGAGCCGGGACGCGCTGGGCTATTTCTATTTCGTCGACCGGATCGGCGACACCTTCCGCTGGAAGGGTGAGAATGTCTCGACAACGGAAGTGGCCGACGTGCTCACGCGGTTCGCCGGAGTGGCGACGGCGAACGTCTATGGCGTGCGTGTTGACGGGCAGGACGGCCGGGCGGGAATGGCGGCGCTGACATTGGATACAGGTTTGCTGAGCGGTGACCCGCTGGATGGGGACGCGCTCGATCTGACCGCTCTGGCGGCACATCTGGATTCTCACCTGCCGGGCTATGCAAGGCCGGTCTTCCTGCGCCTGAGCGCGGCGGCGGACACGACGCCGACGCTGAAACTGAAAAAGCGTGACCTGATGGAAGAGGGCTTTGATCCGGGCTGCACTTGCGATCGGCTCTACTGGCGCAACGGGCAGACCGGCGCGTTCGAGGTGGTGACGGCGGCGGTGCATGCCGATATTCTTGCCGGGCGATACCGGCTCTGACGCGGCGCGCCCGCCTTGGTTGTTCAGCCCGTGCGTGTTAGCCTCTCAAGCCACCCGGTCGGACGTTCCGAAGGGTGACCGAGTGGGGGACGGGGGCATGGCGGGCATTATCGGTGTGGGCGGGGTGTTCTTTCGCAGCACGGACGTGCAGGCACTGCGCGACTGGTATCACAACGTCCTCGGCATGACGCTCAACGCTTATGGCGGGGCCGATTTCCTGCACGCCGATGCGGCGCGGCAATTTCCGACCGGAGCGCGGACGATCTGGTCGCCGTTTGGCGCTGACACAGACTATTTCGGTGAGGGCGGTCACGATTTCATGCTCAACTTCATCGTCGATGACCTTGACGCCGTGCTGGCCCGAGCCGAGGCGGCAGGCGCAGCCCAGAGCAAGCCGCGCGAAAACCACGATTACGGCCATTTCGGCTGGCTGACCGACCCTGACGGTCGCCGCATCGAACTCTGGCAGCCGATCGAGCCGGCTTAGTTTCCCTTGATGAGGGCCAATAATGAGGGCGAGCTACGGTTGAAACCGGTTCGCGGCGTTGCTTTGCCTCAAGCCTCAGGCGCGCCGGTTCAGAGGGTGCGAATGAGGTAGCCGGCGCGCGGAAAATGGACGTTGATCGTCTCGGCGCGTGCGTCGAAGCGCTTGATAACGACGCGGCGCGTGTCGGCATGGACGAGATCGCCCTCAATCCAGTCGCGCGCGTAATCGTCCGGCGCGATGGCGACGCGGTCGCCGGGGCGGATGCCGCGCGGCTCGAACCCGACCGAAGCGGACACAAGGCGCGGCGCGACATCATGGGCAACCGCGATGGCGTCTTCGCTGGACAGGGTTTGTGGCTGTTGCCCCTCAAATTCCTGCAGCCGCTGAAACCATGAATGGACCAGCGGCATCGCCTCGAAGACGTCTGCGGCGAAATCGGGCACTGTGGCGTTGACCCACCACACATTATAGGCGGCGTGAACATCGGCAAAGCCCGGCCGCGAGCCCATCAGGAAGCCGCCTGCGCCGGCGATCTTCGCCGCTTCGAGCCGGTTGTTCAGCCAGCCCGCGTGGGCGATCCACTGCTCGCGCATCATCGGGGCGGTCGCCTGCATGGCCTGCACGTCCATCGGGCGGCCAGTCATCGCCTCGCGGTCGCGCAGGAAGGCTTCGGGCACCTTGTCACCGATGGCTGCGAAGATGACCGCGACGGAGACCGGAAACCAGACCCGGTCAGTCCAGGCCGAGACCATTTGCGACAAGCCTTCATGGCCGCTGAGATTGAGCGGGTGAAGCG
Organism: Hyphomonadaceae bacterium; assembly: GCA_041736285.1. Taxonomy (GTDB): domain Bacteria; phylum Pseudomonadota; class Alphaproteobacteria; order Caulobacterales; family Hyphomonadaceae; genus JBGSUF01. Next base: position 6,554 of record JBGSUF010000097.1, read on the forward strand.
GATAGCGCCGGTCGATCTCGTCAAGAATCATGCGCGTGTCGCAATAGATGTCGGCGCCGATCTGCATCACGGGCACACGGCGATAGCCGCCGGTCAGGGCGGTCAGGTCCGGCTTGGGCATGATGACGGGGGCGTCGACGCTGCTCCAGCCGAGATTCTTGATGCGCAAGGCCAGACGCACCTTCTCGGCGAATGGCGAGGCGGCATAATGGTGCAGGATGATGGAATGTGCATGCGTCATGGCGAACAGCTCCCCTTAAGTCGCGCAAAGCTAGAGCATGTCCGCAGCATTTGGAAAACCGTTTTCCATTGTTCGTCGATGACGGAAAATCGCCAACGCCGATCAACGAAAAACTCACCTGGTTGTGAGTATCTGATCCCGGTCAGTGAAATTGCGCGGGGAGACACCTCAACATGTATGACGCACGTAAAGGCGGAGCGGCTTCCGAGAACGAGGCCAAGCCCTGGGCGTTCGGGCTGGTGGCCCTGATGGTTGTCGTCGTGGTGTTCTTCGGCGTGTGGAAAGGTCCAGACCTCCTCAATGGCGGCAGCGGCGACGCCAGCGCGGCGATGACCGGCGAGCGCGCCATCATCGCGAGGGTCTTCCCGGAACCGCGCGAGCAGGGCATCATCCTGAAAATGGCCCAGCTCGATCCGATCGGCTATGCAGACTTTGCTCAGGGCTTTGAACGCGGCGACAGTCCGGACCAGATCCGCGCGGACTACACCGTCTGGACCGAACGTTTCACGATTGAGAACCTGCACCTCCTGGCCGTCATGGATGTGAAATACCTGAACCAGCTCATCGACCTGACCGTCGACAAGCTCCGCGACCTTGAGGCGAGCGGCTCGCGCTATTGTTCGATGTCCTTCTATACCGCCCTCGAACAGCGCGGCGAAGCGGCGGCGATGACGGAGGCCAGCCGCATTGCCGCGATGGCGCAGACGCCCGGCAATCCGCTGTATGAGTATGCGGTGCGGGCCAATGAAATCGTGCTGGAAGGCATGATCGAGGCGCGCAGCAATCCGAAGGAATATGGCGAGCTGGACAAGAGTGACATGAGCCGGATCCGCGACAGCGCGATGAGCCTGATGATGGCTCCGGAGTTCCAGATGATGATGTCCGGCAGGGAGCCGACCCCGGCGCAGTTGTCAAAGATCAATGCCTGCGCGGTGGGTCGCGAGTTCATCGTCGCCTTCGACGGGATCAATGATCGCACCAAGGGGCGGCTGTGGCAGACGGCCCTGCGCCAGGGCGGAGACTTGTCCAGCCTCGCGGCAATGCGCTGATCGCAGGCAGGCTGAGTGAGGGCAGGCCGGGTGCGGGTAAAATAGGGGGGGCAAGCGGTTTCCCGCTTCCCTTCGCCCTCGCCGCGCGGCACACTCACCAGATGGCCATGGACGCAGCGATAAAGGCTTTTCTTGACCGGCTTAAACTGCCGGACGTGCGGGTTGGCGACTTTCGCAAGATGGAGTTCAGCCAGACCGCTGACCGGCTGCGCGAGAGCTTCTTCCGTGCAACGCGGGCGGTCGAGCCTGATCTCTCTTTCATGGCGAATGTCGAAACGCTGGCGATACGCGGCGCGGACGGGCCGATCCGGGCGCGGCTCTATACGCCGGCTGGCGCGGGGATAGGCCCCGCGCCGGGCATCGTCTTCTTCCATGGCGGCGGCTTCGTGCTCGGCGATCTCG
>JBGSUF010000123.1:0-9931 GCA_041736285.1 Hyphomonadaceae bacterium
GCCGCGAGCGCCCGCGCCCGGTTCGGCTCCAGCGAGTCGAACGCGCCTGCCCGCGCCAGCGATTCAAAGCAGCGTTTGTTGACATGGCGCGGGTCCACCCGTTCGGCGAAGTCGTGCAGCGAGGCGAACGCCGCGCCATCGTCGCGCACGCTGGTGACGTGCAGCATCGCGTCCAGCCCCACCCCCTTGATGGCGCCGAGCGCGTAGACGATCGCCCCGTCGCGAACATCGAAATCAGCCGTCGACCGAACGACATCCGGGAACAGGAGTTCCACCCCCATCCGCCGCGCCTCCTGCGTGAAGGCTGCCAGCTTGTCGGTGTTGTGGATGTCGAGGCTCATCGACGCCGCGAGAAACTCGACCGGATGGTTGGCCTTCAGATAAGCCGTCTGATAAGCGATCACAGCATAGGCTGCGGCGTGGGACTTGTTGAAACCATATCCCGCAAACTTTTCCATCGTGTCGAAAATATCGTTGGCGAGCCCTTCCTCGATCCCGTTGAGCGACTTGGCGCCGTCACAGAAGCGGCGTCGCTGCGCGACCATTTCCTCAAGCTTCTTCTTGCCCATCGCGCGGCGCAGAAGGTCCGCCTCACCGAGCGAATACCCGGCGATTTCCTGCGCCATCCGCATGACCTGTTCCTGATAGACCGGAACGCCGTAAGTCGCCTCCAGGATCGGGCCAAGAGCCGGATGCTGATAACGCACGCTCGCCGGGTTCTCCTTGCCTTGGACATAGACGGGAATGTTGTCCATCGGGCCGGGCCGGTAGAGGGAAATGATTGCGATCACATCCTCGATATTGCCGGGTTTCACCTTGCGCAGCGTGTCGCGCATGCCCTGCCCTTCAAGCTGGAACACACCCAACGTGTCGCCGACCTTCATCAGTTCATAGGATGCCGGATCGTCCAGCGTCTCCCACGCCGCCGGGAGCGAAACGCCCTGCCGGGCGAGAAATTTGATTGCCCGGTCAATGACGGTGAGCGTTTTCAGACCGAGAAAGTCGAATTTCACGAGCCCCGCCGCCTCGGCCCAAATCATGTTGAACTGGGTTGCGGGAAGCTCAGAGCGGGGATCGCGGTAGACCGGCGTCACCTCGACGATGGGGCGGTCAGCGATCACGATGCCGGCCGCGTGGGTCGATGCGTTGCGGTAAAGCCCCTCAAGCGACAACGCCACATCCAGAAGCTCGCCGACCTGCGGATCGGCCGCTTTCTCTTCGGCGAATTTTGGTTCGCCAGCGATGGCATCCCGCAGCTTGGGCGGGTGGGCCGGGTTGAACGGGATGAGCTTTGCAAGCCGGTCAACCTGACCATAAGGCATCTGCATCACCCGCCCGACATCGCGCACCACCGCCTTGGCCTGCAGCGTGCCGAAAGTGATGATCGAGGCGACATTGCCCGCGCCATACTTGTCACGCACGTAGCGGATCACTTCACCGCGCCGCTCCTGGCAGAAATCGATGTCGAAGTCGGGCATTGAAACGCGTTCCGGGTTGAGAAACCGCTCGAACAGAAGATCGAAACGCAGCGGATCAAGATCTGTGATGAGCAGCGACCAGGCCACAAGGGAGCCTGCGCCGGAGCCCCGCCCCGGCCCGACCGGAATGCCATTGTCCTTGGCCCATTTGATGAAGTCCGACACGATCAGGAAATAGCCCGGAAAGCCCATTTTGGCGATCACGCCGAGTTCAAACTCCAGTCGTTCGAAATAGGCCTCCCGCGTGGCGTGGATTTTTCCGGCCGCCGCCAGCCTGCTATCCAGCCCGGCCTTCGCCTGACGGGCCAGTTCAGCGTTCTCATCACCTGAAAACGTCGGCAATCTCGGCTTTTGCGGCAGGTGACGCACCGCGCAGCGCCTTGCAATCTCAACGGTCGACTGCAGCGCTTCCGGTAGGTCGCCAAACCGATCCGCCATCTCCTGCGCCGTCATCAGGTATTGCTGCGGCGTGCATTTCGGGCGGTTGTCCTGGCCAAGATAGGCCGATGCGGCGATGCACATGAGCGCATCATGCGCCCGGTGATCGCTGGCGTTCATGAACCGGGCGTCGTGCGTCGCCACAATCGGCAGGCCAAGGTCATAGGCCGCCGCAAGCAGGCCCTCCTCGATCAACCCCTCCCCGGCCTCGTCATGGCGCTGAATCTCGACGTATAGACGCCCCGGAAACGCCGCCTCCAACCGCCGCAGTTCTGCGCGCGCATCATCGGGCTTGCCATTGCGCACCATGCGCGCGACACGGCCGCCCGTCCCCCCGGTCAGGCAGATCAGCCCGTCAGTCTTCGCCGTCACATGCGCATCGGCGAGCACGGGCACCCCCGTCGCGCTCTCCAGATAGGCCAGCGAGGACAGCTCCATCAGCCGCGCATATCCCGCGCCATCCATCGCGTAGAGGCTCAGCCGCGACGTTTCCCCGCGGTGCATGTCATCCCAGACATCGAAAGAGCACGCCATGATCGGCTGCACGCCCGCCCCGGCAAAGGCCTCGGAAATCTCCAGCGCACCGAACAGATTGTTGCGATCGGTAACCGCCATCGCCGGCATGCCCTGCGCTGCGGCCCATGACGCGAGGTCCTGGGGAGACAGCATGCTTTCGAGAAGGGAAAAGCTCGACCGCACGCCGAGATGCACGAAAACCGGATCAGACATGTTGGAATCAGCTCCCTGCCGCCACAATGACGATTATTGCCCGGCAAGGCCGTTCTGGCAATGTTCTAATTTTCGAAAGCTGCGAGTTTTCCGTCCCGCAGCGTCAGCGCTCGGTCCATATGCGCGATGAGAGCGAGGTTGTGCGTCGCCACAAGAACGCTGACTCCCTGTTTTTGAGAGAGATTCAGGAGGGTCTCAAAAACACGCTCCGTGGTGGCGGGGTCAAGATTTCCAGTCGGCTCATCGGCGATGACCAGGCGCGGCGAATTGGCCAGCGCCCTTGCAATCGCCACGCGCTGCTGCTCGCCGCCCGAAAGCTGGCCCGGCTGGTGCGAGAGCCGCTCCTCAAGCCCCATGAGGGTCAGCAATTCCTCGGCCCGGTGGCGTGCGTCACGGCGCTTGTGACCTGCAATCAACAGCGGCGCCGCGACGTTATCGAGCGCCGAAAACTCCGGCAGAAGGTGGTGAAACTGGTAGACAAAGCCGAGCTTGTCTCGCCGCAGCCGCGTGCGTTCGGCCTCGTTGAGCGGCGAGCAGGAGCGTCCTTCAAGCAGCACCTCTCCGCTGTCCGGCCGCTCCAGAAGCCCGGCCGTGTGCAGCAGCGTCGACTTGCCAGACCCTGAGGGCCCGACAAGCCCGATCATCTCGCCCGGCCGGATCACAAGGTCCACACCGCTCAGCACATCCAGCGTGCGGTCGCCGGTGACGTAGCTGCGCCGGACATCGCGCAATTCCATGACGGGCGTGTTCGCGGCACTCATTTCGGGGGTCATCATTCGAACCTCAGCGCTTCAACCGGATCAAGCCGCGCCGCACGCCAGGCCGGAGCCAGCGTCACCAGCACCGACATCGCCACCGCCCACCCTGTCGCAAGGCCAACCTCGACCCAGTTGATCCGCGCCGGCAGACCGTCCAGCCCATAGACTTCCGGGTTGAACACGCGCTGGCCGGAGACGAAATTCAGGAAGCTTTCGACCACATCAATGTTCCAGACCATCAACAAGCCGATGGCAAGGCCGACCGCGGTGCCGACAATGCCAAGAAACGCCCCGATCATCAGGAAGATGCGCAGCACGCTGCCCTGACTGGCCCCCATCGTCCGCAGGATGGCGACATCGCGCGTCTTGTTCTTCACCAGCATGACCACGCCGGTAATGATATTGAGCGAGGTGATGGTCACGAGGATGAGGAAGATGATCCGCATCATGCTGGACTCGATCGCAAGCGCCTGAACAAGGCTCCGATTCTGCTCCTTCCAGTCGACGGTGAGCAGGATCGGATATTTCAGGCCGATGGCCTCCATCAGCTCCTCGGACTTGTGGGGCTGCTCCATCCGGATTTCGAGCCGCTGGTAGCGCCCGCGATAGTTGAAGAAGAGCTGCGCCTGCTCGATCGGCATCAGCACGTAAAGCTCGTCCAGTTCGCCATAGCCGGTGCGGAAGATGGCGCTGGTTTCAAAAGTCTTGGTGATCGGCGCCGAGCCAAAGGCCGTCGCCCGCGTCGCCGAGGACGTCAGCTTGACCGGGCTGCCGCCCCGCACGCCGAGGCCGAAGGCAAGGCTTGCGGCCATCATCACTTCATCGCCGCCCGTCTCGCCGGTGCCGAATGTCGCCGCGCTGCCGTCGGTGAGGCGCTCGCGAATGAACTCAAGCTCGCGTGCGGCATCGCCAGAAACGCCGCGCACGAGCACGCCCCGCGATTCCACCTGCGACTGCGCAAATGCCGAGCCTTCGATGATCGGCGTGACCGAGACAACGCCGTCCATGTCCCGAATGCCATCGGCGAACTTCAGCGCGTCTTCCTGCGGCATGTCGCGCACTTCGGCAAAGACATGCCCGCGTCCGCCGAGCAGCTTGTCCGTCAGCTCCTCCCGGAACCCGTTCATCAGCGACATCACCACCACAAGCGCCGTAACGGCGAGCGCAATGCCGATGAAGGAGATCGCCGAGACCATCGCCACGCCGCCATGCTCACGCCGCGCGCGAAGATAGCGCCATGCCAGCGAGCGCTCGAAGGTGCCAAAAGGCCCTGCCCCCTTGCTCATGCCGGTATGCTCCGGATGCGTGCGATGGCTTCCTCCAGCGGCGCTTCGAAGCGCTCGCCCGTCGCCCGCACCTTGACCTCGACCACGCCCTTCTCGATCCCTTTCGGCCCGATGATGAGCTGAAATGGCAGTCCGATCAGGTCCATCGTCGCAAATTTCGCGCCCGGCCGTTCGTCGCGGTCATCGTATAGCGGCTCAAGCCCGGCGGCCTCCAGCGCCGCATAAGCCGCCTCGCACGCCTGCGACACGGCCGCGTCCCCGACCCGCAGGGACACAAGGCCCACGCCGAACGGCGCAACCGATGCCGGCCAGATGATCCCGGCCTCGTCATGGCTCGCCTCGATGATGGCCCCGAGCAGGCGCGACACGCCGACCCCGTAAGAGCCCATTTGCACCGGCACTTCGTTGCCGCTTTCGTCCATCACGACGGCGTTCATCGCCTTGGAGTACTTGGTCCCGAAATAGAATATGTGGCCGACCTCGATCCCTCGGGCGGCGATGCGGCGCTCTTCCGGAATGGCCTCGAAGGCGGCCTCATCGTGTTTTTCCTCGGTCGCCGCATAAAATTGTGTGCGCTTGTGCATCTCGTCTTCCAGGTCGCCCGCCCAGTCCAGCCCTGCCCCCGGCGCAGGAATATCGAGCAGCGCCCTGTCGCAGAACACCGCGCTTTCGCCGGTTTCGGCCAGTATGATGAACTCATGGCTGAGGTCGCCGCCGATCGGCCCGGTGTCGGCCGCCATCGGGATGGCCGTCAGCCCCATCCGCGCAAACGTGTTCAGATACGCGCAGAACATGCGGTAATAGGCCCGGCGCGCATCGGCCTCGGTCGCATCGAAACTGTAGGCGTCCTTCATCAGGAATTCGCGTCCCCGCATCACGCCGAAGCGCGGCCGGATCTCGTCCCGGAACTTCCACTGGATGTGATACAGATTCAGCGGCAACTGCTTGTAGCTCTTCACATAGGCGCGGAAGATGTCGGTGATCATCTCCTCGTTTGTCGGCCCGAACAGCATGTCGCGGTCGTGCCGGTCGACGATTCGGAGCATCTCCTTGCCATACGCCTCATAGCGCCCGCTTTCGCGCCAAAGGTCAGCCTGCTGGATGGTCGGCATCAGCATCTCGATGGCGCCGGCCCGGTCCATTTCCTCGCGGACGACCTGTTCGACCTTCTTCAGCACGCGGTAGCCGAGCGGCAGCCAGGAATATATCCCCGCACCATTCTGCCGGATCATGCCGGTGCGCAGCATCAACTGGTGGGACACGATGGTCGCGTCGGCGGGGGTGTCCTTCGACACCGGAAGGAAAAATCGGCTGAGACGCATGGGTCGCTCGAAGTCCTTGTGTTCGACTGGCGGAAAGGCTTAGCGGCGCATCGGGCCGGGTGCAATCGCCGACTGACCCGCCGCCGTCAGCCGAAATCGACCAGCGTGACGACGACCGCAAAGATCGCTGTCATGACGCCCGCGGCGACGGCCGACCAAATCGCCTTCTTCAGCACATTGCCGATCGCGGGCGCGCCCGGCTCGGAGCCGGGAACGACCTCGCCTTCCTCAGCCTGCGACCGCACCCCGATGGGCAGCGCAATGAAGAAGGCCAGCCAGAAACTGATGACGAAGACAACGATGCCGGAGACAGGATCCATCGCCTAATGTCCCTCGCCTTTGGGCGTTTCCATAAGCTCGATCAGCACGCCGTTGGAGTTCTTCGGATGGACAAAGATGATCAGCGTCCCGTGTGCGCCGATGCGCGGCGCGTTCAATATGGTTGCACCGCGCGCCTCCATCGTCGCTTTCGCCTCCCAGATGTCGGCCACTTCAAAGCAGACATGGTGTTGCCCGCCCCGTGGATTGCGCGCGATGAAATTATGGATCGGACTGTCCGCGCCAAGCGGCTCGATCAGTTCGATCTGCGCGTTCGGCAGGTTGACAAAGCACACCCGCACGCCCTGCTCGGGCATGTCGAAGGGCGTGGTGATCGCGGCAATGCCATAGAGCGTGCGATAAGTCTCCATCGCCTCTTCGAGCGACGGCACTGCCACGCCGATATGATTGAGCGGACCGATTTCCATGCCTTCCCTCCCGTCCTGAGCCTGCTTCATCCTGCCCGCAGCACGATGACGTCAACCACCGGCCGCTTGCCGAACAGTCGCTCGCAACCGCGCCGTGCAATGCGCTGTATCACGCGCTCGACGGCCTCGTCATTGGCCTTGTCGCCGCGCTTCATCGATTCGATGCCCTCTTCCAGCGACTCCTCGATTTCCTCCAGCGACTCTTCCGCGAGGCGGCCATCAGCCTCCGACAGGCCGCGCGCCGTCACATAAGGGCCGTCCTCGATCTCGCCATCACCGTTCAGCGCGACGCTCACATTCACCACGCCGGAAAGCGCAATCCGCTTGCGTTCGATAAGGCCGCCAGCGGCCTCCGGAAGAAGCAGATTGCCATCCAGCAAAAGCCGGCCGGACGGCACTTCGTCGATCACCTTCGGGTTGCCCGGCGCCAGCCTTATCATGTCGCCATTGCGCGGCGTCACCGCCATCGGCACCTGCAGCGAGCGGGCAAAGGCGGCATGCTCGATGATGTGCCGCCGCTCGCCATGCACAGGCACGGAGATTTGCGGCCGGATCAGCGCATACATGCGCCGCAGCTCGTCCCGGCACGGGTGGCCGGAAACGTGAACCCCCGCCATGCGCTCGGTGATCAGCCGCACGCCGCGGTCGGCAAGCTGGTCCTGCATGTCGAAAATCGAGCGCTCGTTTCCCGGGATGACGCGCGAGGAGAAGATCACCGTATCCCCTTCGCCCAGCGTCACGCTCGGATGATCGCCGCGCGCAATCCGCCCGAGCGCCGCGCGTTCTTCACCCTGGCTGCCGGTGCAAAGATAGAGGATGTTCTGCGCCGGCAGGTGCCCGGCTTCGCTCTCATCGACAAAGGTTGCATCCTTCAGGATGCCGACGCTTTGCGCCGCCGCCACGATCCGATGCATCGAGCGTCCGACAAGGCAGACGCTCCGCCCGTGTGCGTTGGCCGCATGAATCACGCTGGAAAGCCGCGCCACGTTGGAGGCAAACGTCGTCACCGCCACCCGGCCCTTCAGTTCCCCGATGACCTCGTTCAGCGCCTCGCGGACCGAGCCTTCCGACCCCGCCTCGCCCTCGACGAACACATTGGTGGAATCGCACACCATCGCGAGCACGCCCGCATCGCCAATCGCCTTCAGCCCCTCATGATCAAACCCCTCGCCGATCAGCGGATCGGGATCAATCTTCCAGTCGCCAGTGTGCATGATGACACCGAGCGGCGTCGTGATGGCGAGTGCGTTCGGCTCCGGAATGGAGTGCGTCAGCGTCACGTAACGCGCGCGAAACGGCCCGGCCACGACTTCGCCCTCAAGCGGCACGACATTGACATCGACATCCTTGCCCAGTCCGCGCTCGGCCAGCTTCTGGCGCACCAGTTCTGCCGTGAACGGTGTCGCGTAGATCGGCGCCGGGATGCGGTTATAGAGCAGGCCAATCGCGCCGATATGGTCCTCGTGCGCATGGGTCAGGATGATCGCCTCGATCGTGTCGGCGTAATCGGTCAGGAATTCAGGGTCCGGGCAGATCAGGTCGATCCCCGGCGTGCGGTCATCACCGAAGGTGACGCCGACATCGACGATGATCCAGCGCCGGTTCTCGGGCGGGCCATAGCCATAGGCGTTGAGATTCATGCCAATCTCGTTGCACCCGCCAAGCGGCAGGAAAACGAGTTCATCTTCCGGTCTTGCTGTCATGTTGTCCATTCAGGTTGCGCGTCGACGCCAACACGCCAGCAGGTCGCCGACGCGCACGAGAACGCTGTGATTATTCCATGCGGGCCGCACGAAGGCCGCCCGGTTACGTCATTCCATCGGGCGATAGCGCCCCTTCATTCTCTCTGGCCCTTGCGGCCCGCGACAACAATGTCAGGCGACAAACCCGCCATTGCGCCGAAAAACTTCCAGCAGGCCCCGCGTCGTCAGGTCCTGGTCATAGTGCTGGATCTTGCGCGAGGCGCCCTCAAACAGTGATGCAACCCCGCCGGTCGCGACCACTGTCATCGGCATGCCATACTCCGCGCGGACGCGCTCGATCAGACCGTCTATCAGTTCCACATAACCCCAGTAGATGCCAGACTGCATGGCACCAACCGTATCACGCCCGATCACCGAAGTCGGCTGGCGGATCTCGATCCGGGGCAGTCGCGCGGCCGCCGTATGAAGCGCCTGAAGCGACAGATTGATCCCCGGCGAGATGATCCCGCCCTCGAAGGCCCCGTCCGGGCCGACGATATCGAATGTCGTCGCCGTCCCGCTGTCCACCACCACCAGCGGCCCGCCAAACTTGATGAAGGCACCGATCGCGCCGACCAGCCGGTCCGCGCCCGCCTCCGAAGGCTTCTCGATCCGCACGGCAATGCCAAGCTCGACGCCCGGCTCACCGACAACCATCGGCTCGACCTCGCAATACCGCCGAGCAAGGTTGCGCAGATTGAAAAGCGCCTGCGGCACCACCGTCGATATGATGCAGGAGGTCACATCCTGCATCGAAAGCCCGCTCATCGACAGCAACGTCGACAGCCAGACCGCATACTCATCCGCCGTTCGCGTCGACTGGGTGGACGAGCGCCACTGTCCGCGCCAGTCATTTCCATCATGCACACCGAATTTGGAATTGGTGTTGCCCACGTCAATTGCCAGCAGCATCAGCTTCGATCCTTCACCAGACTCACGTCACCCGCGGTGATGATCATCACCGCTCCGTCATCACGCCGCAGCCGCAAGGCCCCGTCCGCCTCAAGCCCCTCGAACACGCCCTCCAGCACCTGGCCGCCGGGGCTGACGCGCACCCGCGTCCCGATACCATCCGACAGCGCCGTCCAGTCCGACAGAACGCCCGCAAAATCCCGTTTCACCCGCGCGGCCTGCGCGGGCAGATGCCGCCGCAACTCCTCCAGCACGAGCGCCGCTGTCATGCTCAGGGGCGCTCCAAGTGCGTGCAGGCACGTCACGTCCTGCCCCGTGGCCTCCGGCGCCGCCGCGACATTGATCCCGATGCCCACAATCGCCCAGTCCCGGGAAATCCCCGCACTGTCCGTCTTCCGGCAGGTTTCGACCAGAATACCGGCAATCTTCGCCCCGCCGACGCGCACATCATTGGGCCATTTCAAACCCGGCTTCGCTGCGCCCGGCGCGCAGGCCATCACCGTCCGCGCCGTCGCGACGG
>JBGSUF010000146.1:0-4478 GCA_041736285.1 Hyphomonadaceae bacterium
CGCGGCATGTCCAAGATGCAGATAGCCGGTCGGGCTCGGCGCGAAACGGGTGGTAAAGTCGCTCATCGGCTGTTTCATGGGCCATCGCCCCGCCCGCAGGCAAGACCCTGCCCGCCGGATCGCCGCACCCGAGCCACAAGGGACAATGCCGATGAACACACCGACCGAAGCCGAACTGCGCGAAGCCTGCAGCGCCCTCGCCGCCGCCTGCCCGGTCATGGCGCGCGCTTTTGACGAGGGCGGTCTGCCGGTCTGGCGCGCCATGCCTGCCAGCTATGCCGGTCTGGCGCGCATCATCGCCTTTCAACAGATTTCCGTCGCTGCGGCCGCCACGATCTGGGGCCGGGTCGAGACCGGCCTTGGCGAAATCACTCCCGCTTCGATCCTCGGCTGCCCGGAAGAGGCGCTGCGCGGCTTCGGCCTGTCACGCCCGAAAGTGTCGCACCTGCGCTCCATCGCTCTGGCCGAGCATTCCGGCGCGCTGAACATGGCCCGGCTGATGTCGGCGCCGATGGAGGCGGCGCGCGCCGAACTCCTCGACGTGCGCGGCGTCGGCCCATGGACCGCAGAGGTCTTCCTGATGTATGCGAGAGGCGCACTGGATGCCTTCCCATGGAGCGACATCGGCCTGTCGGAGAGCTGGCGTCTCCTGTCTGGCGCGCCGGTTCGTCCGCCGCCGAAAGACTTCCGCGAGATTGGCGAAGCATGGTCACCCTGGCGGGGCGTTGCGACCCATCTTTTGTGGCAATGGATCAACAAACAGCGCGAGAATGCAAAAACCGGCTCCCCACAGCCATGATGTGTCATTAACCTGTCATCAGGAATCGCGTATGTCGAGTGACGTGACAGAGGCGGTCCAGACAGAAGGAGGCGCGCTTTCACCCAGTTGATACGGCATAGGCCCCCGGTTGCAGGCGGGCAGAACCGTGAGCCAGCAGGCCCACCCCCCGGCGTATTCATGCTGAGGGAGGCCTGAAATGGCAGCCATCCTGAAAGTGCCGCCCGCAGGCGCGCCCGCCCTCGTGCTGAATGCCGACTTTCGGCCCCTCAGCTATTATCCGCTCTCGATCTGGCCCTGGCAGGAAGTGGTCAAGGCTGTTTTCCTTGAGCGGGTCGACGTCGTCGCCGAATATGACCATCTGGTGCGCTCGCCCTCCTTCGAGATGCGTTTGCCCAGCGTCATCTGCCTGCGCGAATTCATCAGCCAGGACAGGCCGCCCGCATTCACCCGCTTCAACGTCTTCCTGCGCGACAGCTTTCGCTGCGTCTACTGCAGCTCGCCCCACGACCTGACCTTCGATCACGTCGTGCCGCGCTCCAAGGGTGGCCGGACGAGCTGGACCAACATTGTTGCGGCCTGCTCGCCCTGCAATCTGCGCAAGGGTGGACGCATGCCCGCCGAGGCCAGGATGTTCCCCGCGCGCAAGCCTGTCCGCCCGACCAACCACCAGTTGCAGCAGGTTGGCCGCCGCTTCCCGCCCAACCACCTTCATGAGACGTGGATGGATTACCTTTACTGGGATGTCGAACTCGACGGCTGATCTCGAAACCAGCCGCCGAGCCTCGTGTTCTGCGCCGAAGCGCGGTCCGTCAGTCCGGAATGCAGGGGATTGTGGCGATCAGGATCAGGTTCTCGACAGCCGGGTCGCCCATTTTCTCGAACAGGATTTCCGACATCTCGGTGTCCGCCTCGGCCATCTTCAGAGCGCTTTCGCGAATGCAGGTGCCTGTTTCGGGTCCGCTCGTGCTGTAAAGATAGAAATACAGCACGTCTGTCACGCCAACGACGAACAGTGCGCGCTCCATCTGGTCGGCGTCGCGGCCGAGATACCGCTCGGCCGACTTGGCGGTGAGCATCCGGCCATTGCCGGTCAGACTGCCGTCCTGGCACTCCGTCGTCACGTCGACGACGAAACGCGGCCCGAGCAACTGGTCGCCCTTATAGCCTTCGATACGGGTGGCCATTTCGGGCGCCTGCGCCGCGATGCAGCGCGCCCAGTCTGTGACCTCGTCGCCGTCAAAGGCGATGTAAGCCGTCGCCTGAAGTGCGCCGGCAATGTAGGCGGACTGCCATTCGGCCGGAAAAGTACGAAAATCCCCTGCGCTGATTGGCGAGACGGAATCGTCATCCTGCGCGCCCGCCATGCCCGGCCCCGCGCCCATCGCTGCCACCGCCAACAGCGCCGCACATGCGCCGGCTTTCAACATCCTGATCATCATATCCCCGTCCTCTTGTTTTCAGGGGCCGTGATCGACCCTCACAACAAGAGGCGCAGAGAAGCGACAGAACGGGTCACAAGCGGAGACCAGGGCCGGTGTCAGACCTCAGTCATTGTCCATCCGCAGGGCCGCAACGAAGGCTTCCTGCGGGATTTCGACCTTGCCGAACTGGCGCATCCGCTTCTTGCCGGCCTTCTGCTTGTCGAGCAGCTTGCGCTTGCGGCTGGCGTCACCGCCATAGCATTTGGCCGTCACATCCTTGCGCATGGCCGAGATCGTCTCGCGGGCGATGACCTTCGCCCCGATCGCCGCCTGAATCGGGATTTTGAACATCTGGCGCGGGATCAGATCCTTCAGGCGCTCGCACATCTGTCGGCCACGCCCTTCGGCCCGGTCGCGGTGAACCAGCATGGACAGCGCGTCGATCGGCTCGTCATTGACGAGGATGGACATCTTGACGAGGTTTTCAGCCCGGTGACCGATGATCTGGTAGTCAAAGCTTGCATAGCCCTTCGAGATCGACTTCAGCCGGTCGTAGAAATCGAACACGACCTCATTGAGCGGCAGTTCGTATTTCACCATCGCGCGGCCGCCGACATAGGACAGCTCCTTCTGGATGCCGCGCCTGTCCTGACACAGCTTCAAGATTGCGCCGAGATACTCGTCCGGTGTGTAAATCACCGCCTCGATCCACGGCTCGCGGATTTCGCTGACCTTCACCACGTCCGGCATGTCGGCCGGATTGTGCAGTTCGATCTCAGTGCCGTCGGTCATCGTCATCTCGTAGACAACGCTCGGCGCGGTGGCGATCAGGTCGAGGTCGAACTCGCGGCTCAGTCGCTCCTGGATGATCTCAAGGTGCAACAACCCGAGAAAGCCGCAGCGGAAACCCATTCCGAGCGCTGCTGATGTTTCCATCTCCCACGTGAAGCTCGCATCATTGAGGCGCAGCTTGCCCATCGCCGCGCGCAGGTCATCAAAGTCCGCTGCGTCAACCGGGAACAGGCCGCAGAACACGACCGGCACGACCTCCTTATAGCCTGCCAGCGCCTTTTCGGTCGGGCGCTTCTCCTCGGTGATGGTGTCGCCGACGGCGGTGTCGGCCACTTCCTTGATCGACGCGACAAGAAACCCGACTTCACCCGGCCCAAGCTCGTCCACATCAACAGGCTTTGGCCCGAAAACGCCCACGCGGTCTACTTCATAGACCGCGCCGGTGCGCATCATCTTGACCTTCATCTTCCGCTTCAGAACGCCGTCATGAATGCGCACGATGACGACGACGCCGAGATAGGTGTCGTAATACGCGTCCACCAGTGCAGCCTTTAGCGGAGCCGTTGCATCGCCCGTCGGCGGGGCAGGCAGGCGCTTGACGATGGCTTCCAGCACCTCATCCATGCCGATGCCGGACTTGGCCGAGATCAGCAGGGCGTCGGACGCGTCCAGCCCGATAATGTCCTCGATCTGCTCGCGGATGCGCTCAGGCTCGGCGGCCGGCAGGTCGATCTTGTTCAGGACCGGCACGATTTCATGGTTCTGGTCGATGGCCTGATACACGTTGGCGAGCGTCTGCGCCTCGACGCCCTGGCTGGCATCGACGACCAGCAGCGAGCCCTCGCACGCCGCAAGGCATCTGCTCACCTCATAGGAAAAGTCGACATGCCCCGGCGTGTCCATCAGGTTCAGGACATAGTCATGCCCGTCGCGTGCGCGATAATTGAGCCGCACGGTCTGAGCCTTGATGGTGATGCCGCGCTCCTTCTCGATGTCCATGGAATCGAGAACCTGCTCGCGCATCTCGCGGTCGGTCAGCCCGCCCGTCATCTGGATCAGCCGGTCCGCCAGTGTGGACTTGCCATGATCGATGTGGGCGATGATTGAGAAATTTCGGATCTTGTCGCGTGGCGTCATGGACGCGATGTAGCACTGAGGTTATGTCCCGCCAAGCGGCCATGACGCGCATTCCGCCCCGTCATGGCGTCTGGTCATGGCGTCCGGTCATCGTGTCTGGGCAATCGCGCCCGGTCATCGTGCCGCGTCAGCGTGCCCGGGCATTGCGTCCGGCCACTGCGTCCGGCATGTCTCTGAAGGCGGTTGCGCGCGACCGCGCCGGCGGTCAAACGAATGGGAGTGTCTAATGCGCCTGATTTCAGCCATCGCCCTTGCCGGCCTTATGCCCGTCGGGCTTGCCCTGTCGCCGTCCGCCCATGCCGCGCCCGACCGTCCGGCCATCACCGGGCCTGAGGCCGCCCCGTCCA
>JBGSUF010000148.1:0-1865 GCA_041736285.1 Hyphomonadaceae bacterium
CTCCTGCAGCGTCGCGTCGGCCGCGCCGGTGGAGCGGATCAGCGCGATGGCATGGGCAAGATCATCCTCGCGCTGCTGGTCGGGGCGCAGCGCCCGGTCCCAGAAGGCGCGATCCTCTGCCGAACCCCGGCGACGGGCGATGACAACGGGCAGGGTGATCTTGCCGTCGCGGAAATCATCACCGATCGATTTGCCGATGACCGATGTCGCCCCGCCGTAATCGAGGGCATCGTCGACGATCTGGAAGGCGAGGCCGATATTCTTGCCATAGGCGGCGAGCGCGTCTGCGTCCTTTTCCGTGCCGCCGCCGGCGAGGGCGCCCGCGCGGGCTGCGGCTTCGAACAGGGCGGCCGTCTTGGCCTCAATGATGGCGAGATATTCCTCCGTCGGCAGGTCGAGGCGACCTTGCGCCGCAAGCTGTCGGACTTCCCCTTGCGCGATCACGGTCGAGGCGGTGGACAGGATGCCGAGAATGTCGAGGCTCCCGGCCTCCACCATCAGGGTGAAGGCGCGCGCGAACAGGAAATCACCGACGAGGATGGCGGCCTTGTTGCCCCACAGCGCCTTCGCGGCCGGCTTGCCGCGGCGGAGCGCGCTTTCGTCCACCACATCATCGTGGAGCAGGGTGGCGGTGTGGATGAACTCGACGGCGGCCGCGAGCGCGTGAGCCGCCTGGCCGCAACGTCCGCACAGGTGAGCGGCGGCCAGTGTGACCATGGGTCGCAGGCGTTTTCCGCCCGCCGAGACGATGTAGCCCGACATGTCCGGGATCATCGCGATCGGGCTGGCGGCCCGATCGGCGAGAATCCGCTCGACGGCCTCAAGATCCTGCGTCAGCAGATGGGTGAGACGGTCCACGACATTCTGTGGCGGCCCTGCTTTGATCGGAGAGGCGTTCTGTCTCACGCTTTGTCTTCCTGTATGGCCCGGTGGGGACGTTCCGGAGTAAGCCTCATATCGAACGCTCGCGCGACGGGTCAATCAAACGCTCACCGCCGCTATCTCATTAACAGTTGTTTTGCCCCGCGTCTGTGGCCTGATGCGGGCCGAACGGCAACAAGACGAGGACATTCGGTGGAAGAAATCCTGCGCACCAACGACGTCGTCAAGATTTCCTACGTTCAGGCCATGCTGGACGAGGCAGGGATCGGACATTTTGTCGCTGACATGCATGCTTCGATCATTGAGGGGAGTATCGGCGCAATCCAGCGGCGCGTCATGGTGCTGCAGGAGGATGCCGGGCGGGCGCGGTCAATTCTGCGTGAAGTGCTGAGCGACTTCGAGTGACGCAGGCGCGGACGGAGGATTTGTTTCTGGGCGGGCGCGTCACGGTGAGACAGCCTGCGCTTGGGTACCGGGCGGGGATGGACGCCATCCTGCTGGCGGCGGCGGTGCCTTTGGACGCCGGGCACGTACTCGACATGGGATGCGGCGCGGGGACAGTGATGCTGTGTGCGTCCGCGCGCATTGCACAGATGACGGGCATTGGGCTGGAGGCTGATCCGGTGATGGCGGCGCTGGCGCAGGAGAATGTGGCGGCGAACGGGGTGGAGGCGCGGCTGGCGGTGGAGGCGGGCGATGCGATGGCCCTGCCGAAGGACTGGCAGAACCGGTTCGATACTGTGGTCAGCAATCCGCCATACTTCGAGGCCGGCGCGATCAGCCCGCCCGGAGAGGGACGGGAAGCGGCCTACCTGGCCTCACAGGGCCTGAAGAACTGGCTGACGGCGATGGTGTATTGCGCGCGTCCGAAGGGGCGGGTGATTCTGGTTCACCGCGCGGCGGAATTGGCGCGGATCCTCGCCGTGCTGGAGCGGCAGGCGGGGGAGATCGCCGTGCTGCCGCTGCATCCGCGCGCGGGGGAG
>JBGSUF010000181.1:0-5312 GCA_041736285.1 Hyphomonadaceae bacterium
GCCGCGACACGCACCGGCAGGCCGTTCTCCCGGTCAGCCGCCAGTTCGCCGCCCAGCCTGATGCCATAGGCCGCAAGCAGCTCCGGCATGTCCGAACTGGCCGGGCGCGGCGAGGAATCCAGCAGGCTGGACGCGGCAACCGCCGCCTTCGATGCCGGATCGAGGAAGATCATCGCCCGCCCCTCGCGCAGGAGGAACTGGTCGATCACGTAAAGCTGTCGCCGGTTGAGCGGCCCCGGATGCACGATGATGAGGGCGTCGAGATTGTCCGGCAGCGTGACGAAATCCGCCGGCACCTGCACCAGCCGGAAAGCCTGCGCCAGTTCGCGGCGCACCAGATAGCCATCCGCCTCACCGTCGCCCTGCATGCCCGGCAGTGTCGTCAGCACGCCAACGCGTGGCGGCTCGGGGCTGTCGAGGCGCGCGATCAGGCGTGTCAGATCATACTCCAGCGTGGTTTCCTGCTCGGGCGCAAGAAAGGGCAGCGCCAGCTCATCATCGGCAAGATTGCGTCCGAACAGGCCAAAATACAGAGGATCCGGCCCATCCGTCGGCACCGCGACAAGACCTGCAGCCAGCGCCATGTCCTCCTCAGCGGAGAAGGGCGAAGGATCGATCTCACGCACCACCACCCGCCCGCCGGACCGCGCCGCATAGGCGTTCAGCATCTCGCGGACGCGGGCGGCATGGCTGCGTATGGAAGGATAGTCCGCCCCGACGGTGCGTGAGTAGATCAGCGTGATCTCGACCTGCTCGCCCAGCCCTGAAAGCACTTGCAGCGTCGGCTCCGACAGGGTGAACAGCCTGCGCTCGGTGAAATCCAGCCGTGCCCCGGCCGTGCGCGACTGCACCAGCGTGTTGCCGAGAAGGAAGATGGCAAGAACGAGCGCGCTGGCCAGCCATGTGAAGAGGCGACGGGACATCGTCTCAGCTCCCCGTCCGTCTGGCCGCGACCCAGAGGCCGTTCATCGTCAGGGCGGCCGCCGTTATGCCGACGAGGTAGAACACCGCCCGCCCCTCCAGCACGCCGCGCTGCGCCGCTTCAAAATGGGTCAGCATCGACAAACCTGCCACGACATCCCCGGCTCCCGGCCCGAACAGGTCCACCACGCCCGATGACACGACCGGCAATCCCGCCGCCGTCAGCATGAACGCCACCAGCACGCCGAGGATGAAGGCCATGACCTGATTGCCCGTCAGCGCCGACAGCGCGCAGCCGATCGCGATATACGCGCCGGCCATCAGGGCGCTGACGAAATAGCCGAGCGCGATGGCGGCATTGTCTGGCGTGCCGAGATGATTGACCGTCCACCACATCGGCAGCGTCAGGACGAGCGTCAGCAGCGCAACACTCCATGCGGCGAGGAATTTCCCCAGCACCAGCGCCGTCACCGGCACCGGAAGCGTCAGCAACAGTTCGCCCGTTCCCCGCGCACGCTCCTCCGCCCACAGCCCCATCGAGATGGCCGGCAGGAAGACCATGTAGAGCCACGGGTGGAAGACGAAGAAAGCCCCGAGATCGGCTGTCCCGGTGTCGAAAAACCGTCCGATTTCCCAGGTGAAGACGCCCAGCGCCAGCAGGAAGACGATCATGAAGACGAAGGCCAGCGGCCCTGAAAAATAGGCCGCAAACTCTCGCCGCCACACCGCGCCAAGGCCGGAAAAGGGTGCCTCCAGGGGTTGCAGCGCGCTCATGCCCGCATGTCCTCATGGGCGCCGGTCACGGCCGCGAACAGATCGGCAAAGCGCCCGCCCGGCGCCTTCGCGATGAAGCCCTGGGGAGTGTCTTGCGCAACGATCCGCCCGCGATTGACGATCACGGCGCGGGTGCACATGGTCTCCACCTCTTCCAGCGTGTGGGTGGAAATCAGGATCGCCTTCTCCGGTGCCAGCCGCCGGATGAGTTCATGCACAGCGCGCTTCTGATTCGGATCAAGCCCGTCGGTCGGCTCATCCAGCACGAGCACGGGCGGGTCATGCAGTATAGCGCCCGCCAGCGCCACCCTGCGCCTGTACCCCTTCGACAGCGCGCCGATCATTGTGTCCATGACCTCGGCGATGCGGCAATCGGCGATGACCTGCGCCAGCCTTCCGGGCCGCTCCGCACGCGGCACGCGGCGAACGCCGGACAGGAAATTCAGAAAACCCCTCGGCGTCATGTCGAGGTAAAGCGGCGCGCCCTCCGGCAGGTAGCCGAGCAGGCCCTGCGCCTTCAGCCGCTCGACCAACACCGAATGCCCGCACAGGTCGATGCTGCCGGAGTCCGGTTCGATCATGCCCGCAATCATGCGCATCGTTGTCGACTTGCCAGCCCCGTTCGGCCCGAGAAAGCCCAAAACCTCCCCGCGCCCGACCGTCAGGTCCAGCCGGTCAACGACGGTGCGTCCGCCATAGGCTTTGGTCAGCGTCTTCACGTCGAGCATTCGGCTCGTCATCCTCGCCTTTGGCATGCACGGCATGGGGGCCGGTCCCAGCAAACAGGGTTAGCGACGTTCGCACAATCTTGGAAGGCCGCCGCCATTCGCACTCGCAAAAACGAAAAGACCCGCTTGTCGCGGGCCTTGGTCGGGGAGGAGTGTCAGACGACGGGCAGTTCGCTTCAGGGGGCTGGGGGGGCTGATGGGTCTGAAGTGAACCGTTCACCCCGCCGTCCGACAACTACAAGATGACCCCGCATCTGGTCCGACACAAGGACAAAAGGCGGCGATTGTGCGGCGCAGGATTAAACTTGCTTCATCAGGGCTTTGGGCTGTCCTACGCTGTCTGACGACAAACCTGAAGGGCATTTCCGCCGTGCACATTGACGTGCCGCGCCGAAATTACAATCCTTTCGGCCAGACCGCCAAAGTCAGGGAGAAGACATGTCACAGCCCAGCGGCCAGCCCACCGCCCTTCCTCAGAAAATCTGGTTCACCCGTCCCGAGATGAACGCCGTCCTTCGGATTTACGGCCAGATGGTCGCCACCGGCGAGGCGCGCGACTACGCCATCGACATGCTGCCGGACCGCGCCGTGTTCGCCATTTACAAACGCAGCGCCGAAGCGCCGTCATGGCGGGTCGAGAAAGTGCCCGCCCTCGCGCGTCGCCAGGGTGCCTTTGTGATTTATGGCGCAAACGGTCAGGTGCTGCGCCGCGGCCACGACCTCTCCATCGCCCTGCGGGTGATCGGAAGCCGCAATCTGCGGGTCATCGACTGACCGTTGTTATCAGCGTCCGCCAGACCGGGTGCAGAGCGGCAATTGTCGCGGCCCCGGTCGCGAACGCCCGCCCAAGCCCAAACCCAAACATGCACGGCACCGCCAGACCCTCATGGAAGCCGATCACCCGGCTTCCCGGGCCTCGCGCACTTCAAGCCCATACTCCCGCACCTTCCGATAGAGCGTCGAGCGGCCGATCCCCAGCTTGCGCGAAACCTCTGACATGTGGCCGTTATAGAACTCGATGGCATAGGCGATCAGGTCGCGCTCGATATCGTTCATCGACCGCAATTCCCCCGCCTCATCGGTGAGCGCAACCGGGGCGCCCTGCGCCGAGACCACGGCAGATGCCGCCCCCTGCGGGCGATCGGCCGCCAGCGGCGCACCCTGTCCCAGCGACGGCTGCATGCCCGAGATTTGCGGAAAGTCCTCAGGCTGCAACGTGTTTGTGTCGCACAGCACGACCCCGCGGAAGATCGCGTTTTCAAGCTGGCGCACATTGCCCGGCCAGTCATACCCCGCCAGCATGGCCAGTGTTTCCGGCGACGCCGACAGGATCTTGCGACCCTCGGAGGCATTGAACCGCCCGATAAAATGCTCCACCAGCGCCGGGATGTCCTCGGCCCGCTCACGCAGGGAGGGCATGTCGATGGGGAACACGTTCAGCCGGTAATAAAGATCTTCCCGGAACGCACCCGACGAAACAAGACTCGCCAGATTCTTGTTCGTCGCCGAAATGATGCGCACGTCGACCTTTGTCGGGCGACGTGAGCCGACGGCATCCACTTCGCCTTCCTGCAGCGCACGCAACAGCTTCACCTGCATTTCGAGCGGCAGTTCGCCGACCTCGTCGAGAAAAAGCGTGCCGCCATCTGCCTCAAGGAACTTGCCGAGAGACTTGGACACCGCGCCGGTGAATGCCCCTTTTTCATGCCCGAACAGAATGCTTTCGACGAGATTTTCGGGAATCGCGCCGCAGTTGACCGCCACAAAAGGTCGCCCGGAACGCTCCGAGGCGCCCTGAATGCAGCGCGCAAGCACTTCCTTGCCGACGCCGCTTTCGCCAAGGATCAGGATCGGAATGTTTGACGCCGCCGCCCGCTGGCCGAGCCGCACGACCTGGCGCATCGGTGGCGCACTGGCGATCATGTCGTCGAATGACAGGGTGTTGTCCGCGGTTTTCTTGAGCCGCTTGACTTCGGTCGACAGCGTGGAAAGCTGAAACGCATTGCGGATCGAGGTGATGACGCGTTCCGGGCTGGCAGGCTTGACGAAGAAGTCCTGCGCGCCCGCCCGCATCGCCTGCACAACCGTGTCGATGCCCCCCGTCGCCGTGAGGACGATCACCGGCAGGTCGGCGCGGGCCGCGATCAGCCCCTTTAGCGTGTCCATGCCCGAAAGCCCCGGCATGACGAGGTCAAGGAGCACGACGTCAACGCTCTCGCGCGGGTCTCGGGCGAGCGCAAGGCCGGAATCCCCGTCCGGCGCCGTGCGAGCCGCAAACCCGGCCTTTTCGATCGCCGCCTGCAGCAAGCGACGCTGCGTCGGATCGTCATCAATCACCAGGACCGTCTTCGCCATGACCAAAACCCACCGTTCCACGTTTCATTTCGTTACGACCCGTAATGACACAGAGGCGTGGAGTTATGGTTTGATTAATCGGTGAAATTTGTTGGACCGCGCAGAAATCGCACGCCGCCGGGCCGTAGCTCAGGACGAATGGATCAGCGCTGATGCGCCGGCCAGCGCAAGACCTGTCCCCGCCAGCCACAAGGCTTTACGGCCAAAGCGCACCCAGATTCTGGTCCATCTCGAAAGCCGAAAGGCGAGGTCGATCGGATACGCTGCGCAATAGGCCAGGTTGGCCAGGCCGAGCATGATCGCGAGAAAGCGCAGATACAGCCAGATTGACGGAGGCGGCTCGAAACGGACCGCCAGCAACACGCCGCCCGCCGAGATCACGGCGAGGTTGAAAAGTATGCGCCCCCTCTCCCAGAAGGCCAGGATTGCGGCGATATCGCCGCCGTCCGCCCTCCGCCGCGCGGGCGTCCCGGCGGGTGCATCCTGCCCGCCCGAGGGCTGCATCAGCTGCGAAGCACGTTGCGGATCGCCTCG